>NZ_MKUI01000014.1:0-135041 GCF_001898585.1 Aeromonas sp. 62-46
GCCACTGTTGCTGACGGTGGCAACGGCCGGGTCGCTGGAGCGCCAGCTCACCACGTCGTCAGTCGTGACATCCAGCACCTGACCATCAGACAGAATGGCCTCCCCTGTGAGCTGTTCACTCAAGCCAACGGGCAGAGAGGAAACGGCGGGGGTGATCTGTAGCTGGGCCACAACGGCATGGGTGATGGTCACCTCGGCCGTCGCGCTGAAGGATTGGCCATTGGCTTCACCGGAGGCAGTGATGGTGAGGGTTCCTGCGGAGACGCCGGTCACCCTGCCTTTGTCGGTGCCACTGTTGCTGACGGTGGCAACGGCCGGGTCGCTGGAACGCCAGCTCACGGCATCGTCAGCGGTGACATCCAGCACCTGGCCATTGGACAGAATGACTTCCCCTTTGAGTTGTTCACTCAGGCCAACCGGCAGGGAGGAAACGGCGGGGGTGATCTGCAATCCGGATATGGAGATATCTGGTGGTATTACAGTGGATGAGTCATTGTTATTACCATTACAACCCAGTAATAAAAATGAGAAGAGCAGGGCGACATATGACCGTAACATCTTTGTCATAAGCAAGGTCCTCTATATTTATATTTTTGGAGCAAGCCAGAGGGCTTGGGCAATCATAAACAGGGGCGAGCTACAGCTATGCAAGGATGCGGGAAAGTACGAACAAAAAAAGTATGTACGACGATCTTTAAGGCGGCTATGTTTGGTAACTCTATAATGTGATCGAATAATAACCTGCGATATTAATCACGACCAGCATTTTAAAAAATGTACTTTTGTTATTCCTTTTTGTTTGCTTTCAGTATGAATGAACTCTGAATGGAATTAGTTATATTTTCGCCTGAAATATCCTGTAACAAATTATATTGTGCGATGCATTCAACGTGCTTTTTGTTTAACTGGTTTTGATGAACTAACTCTGAATGAATTTTGCTAAATTCCCCTCAGACATATTTTGATACAATTTTTATGGGAGCCATTTTCAATCGGCTATTCATATTTTGTGCCCTCCATATGGATGGGGGGCGTACGAAGTGCCGTATTCAATTGGCATGGTGTGCGGGGGGATGGGCGCGGCGCCTTTCCTGGCATGTCATGCAGATCCCGATTCATCTTGTTTGCATTGCCTGTCATGGAGGGGCGATTGTGCAGCGCCCCTGTCTGCCCCGTGGGCGACTGGGCTGACAGGGGCATTGTCAGCGCGTCGGCTCAGAGCCCCTGCCAGAGCGGCCAGCCGAGCCAGATCCCGAGCAGCAGCAACTGCCCCCAGACGATGGCCCAGAACCGCAGGCGGTAGCTCCCTTTCTGGGTCTTGTGGCGCAGCCACTGGCGGGCGACCAGGGCGCCGGGCCAGCCGCCGCACAGCTCAAGCAGATGCAGGCGGGCCTCGGGCACGCGCCAGCCGCCACGAATGGCCTGGCGTTTGTCCCAGGCGTAGACGACCAGGGTCAGCAGGCTCATCAGCAGGATCAGGGCCAGCGGCCACCAGTTGGCATCGTGCGCGCCGAGCCAGCCTGCCCAACCCAAAGGCAGCAGGGCAAGGGCCATCATGACAGGCACGCCTGATCCCGAGTCTCGCCCGGTTGTAGCGTGCGGATCACCCGGGCCGGATTGCCCACCGCCAGGGAGTCCGCCGGGATGTCCCGGGTGACCACGGCGCCAGCCCCTATGATGGAGCGGGGCCCTATGGTGACGCCTGGGCAGATGATGGCCCCGCCGCCAATCCAGCAGTCATCGCCGATCCGCACCGGCTTGTTGTAGGCGGTCCAGTTGCGTCGCTCCAGATAGTCCATGGTGTGGGTGGCGGTGTAGATCTGCACGTTGGGGGCCAGCAACACATGGTTGCCGATGTGCACCTCGCCCACGTCGAGTATGGTGACGTTGAAGTTGAAGAAGGTCTTCTCGCCGATGTGGATGTTGCGGCCGAATTCGCAGGTGAAGGGGGTGCTGATCCAGCAGGAGTCGGGACAGTGGGCGAAGAGGTCGCGGCAGATCTGCTGGCGCAGGACGTGATCCCCCGCCGGTGAGGCGTTGAGCCGGCTCAGCAGCGCCTGGCCGCGAATGCGGTCGTTCGCTATCTCCTCGCTCTGGCTGTCCAGGGCGCCCCCCGCCAGTACCTTGTCCCAGTCGCTTGCCATGGTCATCTCCTCCTGCTGCAAGAGGGGGCAGTATACGCGACAAGGGGAGGGGGTGTCAGAGTGTCGGGCCCGTCAGGTGATCCCCGTCATCATGTCATCAGGACAAGGGGCAGGATGAGCAGGATGGAGACGAGGTAGGGGAGCAAGACCCGCCGCCCCAGGCTGCGTCCGCCAATCACCAGTGCCAGCACCCCTTTCACCAGGGAGTTGACCAGCCCGGCGAGCAGTATGCCCCTGGCCGCCACCTCCAGGGCCAGCTCCTTCTGGGCGAGCTGGGAGAGGGAGAGGGTGATGGCGTCCACGTCCGTGATGCCGGAGACCAGCGACAGCAGATAGACCCCGGAGTTGCCCACCTTGCTTTGCAGCAGGGTGGCCATGAAGCCGATGAGGGCGAGCAGCAGACCGAACTTGATGGCGGTGGCGAGATCCAGCGGGTTGCGGGTTTCGGGCTGTACCGGACCGTCCAGCATCTCTTCCCGCTGGCGCCAGAACCAGAAGGCAAAGCCGTAGACGATGGCCGCCAGCAGCAGCAGGGGGACAGCCAGACGCAGCGCCAGCTCCCCGTGGATGATCAGCACCAGTGCCAGCAGCCTGAGCCACATGGTGGCCCCCGCCAGCAGGATGCCGGTGGCCAGCAGCCGCTCCAGCCCTCCTTGCTCCTTGTTGAGGCGGGCAAATTGCAGGGTGAGGGCGGTGGAGGAGGCGAGCCCCGCCAGCATGCTGGTGAGCACCAGCCCGGAGCGGGTGCCGAGCAGGCGCACCGCGAAGTGACCACAGAACGAGATGCCGGCGATCACCACCACCATGAGCCAGATCTTGAAGGGATTGAAGGCATTGAGGGGACCCATCTCGGTATCCGGGAGCACCGGCAGCAGCACCAGGGAAATGAGCAGAAAGCGCAGGGTGGCGTGAAATTCCAGTTCGCTCAAGAACAGCATCCCCTGCTGGATCTTGCCCTTGAGCCCCATCAGGAGGGCCGCCAGCACGGCGCAGGCCACCGCCTCGCTCGGGCTCTGCAGCACCGACATCAGCCCCAGCAGGTAGGTGAGCACCATGGCTACCGAGCTGGTGAGGCCGAACTCCCCCTGCCAGCGCTGGGCCAGCCAGACCGAGAGGCCGCACCCCGTCACCACGGTCAGCAGACCGAACAGGGCCAGCCAGGCGCCCAGGGTGGGCAGCAGCAGGGCGCAGACCCCGCCGAGCAGACCGATGAGGCCATAGGTGCGCATCCCTGCGATGCGCTGGTTGTCTCCGAGCTGGCGCACCTGCCAGCCCCGCTCCAGCCCGATGATGAGCCCGATGGCCAGGGACACCAGGGCGCCGTAGACGGGCTCGGCCTCTATCCACATGGGTTTCTCCTCCCGCTGCCGTTTCAGTGAGGATGGCACAGGGCATCCCGGGGCAGGGGGAGCTGGCTCACAGAGCGGGTGTCCCGTCTGCCGGGGTCTTGCAAACAAAAAAAAGGCGCCACCTGGAGGGGGCGCCTGGAAAGGTCAAACCTTGCGGTTTGCAGACCAACGGAACCAAAGATCACACACTTCACACTCAGCACTGCTGTGGGGGCAGGGCTCAACCCTGCCACTTGCCTCCTTCCACTATCACGTCGTTGGGATCGGTATCGGCGCTAAGCTTGTCGCGCACATACTGGTCGTAGAGTTTGAGCAGGTACTTCTCTTCCCCCAGCTTGGCGAGACGGTCGTTGACCCAGTCACGCAGCTCGATATTGCCCTTCTTCACCGCCGGGGCGATGGGGTCTTCCGAGCCCAGCTTCTCGGGCAGCACCCGATAGCCCGGGTTCTCCTTGGCCCAGCTGAACAACACCAGGTTGTCCTGGGCATAGGCATCGCCGCGGCCCTGGGCCAGCGCCTGCAGGGATTCGGTGTTCTTCTCGAACTTGAGCACCTTCCAGTCCGGGTGGTTGCGGGTCAGCCAGATGTCGGCCGTGGTACCGGTGGTGACGATAAGCCGCTTGCCGGCCAGATCGTCGAGCTTCTTGGCGTCGCTGCCTTCCGGCACCAGCACCTGCACCGCGACCTTGAGGTTCGGGTT
Source organism: Aeromonas sp. 62-46 (assembly GCF_001898585.1). NCBI lineage: Bacteria > Pseudomonadati > Pseudomonadota > Gammaproteobacteria > Aeromonadales > Aeromonadaceae > Aeromonas > Aeromonas sp. 62-46. Next base: position 4,194 of record NZ_MKUI01000014.1, read on the forward strand.
GGTGAAGTCCACCACCTGCCGCCGCTCCGGGGTCACAGTCATGTTGGCGAGGATGAGATCCACCTTGTCGCTCTGCAGGAAGGGGATGCGACTGGCGGGCTCCACCGCCACGAACTCGACCTTGTTCTCGTCTCCCAGCAGGTCCTTGGCGAAACGGCGACCGAGGTCGGTGTCAAAGCCGACGTAGTTGCCCTTCTCGTCCACATAGCCAAACGGCGGCTTGTCGGTGAAGACGCCGACGATGAGCTTGTCCCGCGCCTTGATCTTGGCGAGGGAACCGTCTTCTGCCTGGGCGGCGCCGCTGGCGAGGCCCAGGCCGATGAGGGCGCTAAACAGGACCGAGGTAATTATCTTCATGCTGACTCCTTTCGTTTGCTGACAGTTGTATAAGAAAACTTGGCGAGGAACTGGCGGGCACGCTGGCTCCTGGGATTGTCGAAAAATTGATGGGGGGCGGCCTGCTCCAGGATGTGGCCGCCGTCCATGAAGACGATGCGATCCGCCACCGCCTGGGCGAAGGCCAGCTCGTGGGTGACGATGAGCAGGGTCATGCCGCTGCCGGCGAGATCCCGGATCACCTCCAGCACCTCCTGTACCATCTCGGGATCCAGCGCAGCGGTCACCTCGTCAAACAGCATCACCTGGGGGTTCATGCACAGGGCCCGCACGATGGCGATGCGCTGCTGCTGGCCGCCGGAGAGCTGGCGTGGATAGTCGTGGCGCCGCTCCCACAGGCCGATGCGAGTCAGCAGCTGTTCCGCCTGCAGCAGGGCCTCGGCCCGCTCCCGTTTTTGCACCTGAAGGGGGCCGAGCAGCACGTTCTCCAGCACCGTCAGGTTGGGGAAGAGGTGATAGCTCTGGAACACCATGCCGATGCGCTGGCGCAGCCGCTGCCAGTCGGTACTGGCATCCAGCCTCTCTCCATCGAAGCGAATGTCGCCCCCCTGAATGGGTTCGAGCCCGTTGAGGGTGCGCAGCAAGGTGCTTTTGCCGCAGCCGCTCGGCCCCAGGATGACGATCACTTCCCCGGCGTTCACCGTGAGGCTGACCTCATCCAGTACCCGGTTTTGGCCGAATTGTTTGCTGACAGCATTGAGCTCAAGCAGAGGTGTCATACCGCATTACCCCATTGTTGCTCCAGCCGGCGAGAGGCGAGCGAGAGCGGATAGCAGACCAGAAAGAAAAACAGGAACAGCAGACCGTAGATGAGCAGCGAGCCATAGGTGCGCTCGATGATCTGCTGGCCCACCTTGATCACCTCCACCACCCCGATCAGCACCGCCAGCGAGCTGGTCTTGATGATGCGGGTGTAGATGTTGATGGTCGGCGGCGTCAGCCGTTGCAGCGCCTGGGGCAGCAGCACGTGGCGATAGAGCTGCCAGCGGGAGAGCCCGAGCGCCAGGCCGGCCTCCTGCTGGCCGCGGGCGAGGGATTTGAGGCCACCGCGAACCACTTCGCCCACCTCGCTGGCGCCCCAGAGGGCCAGCACCAGCACGGCGCACCAGAAGGCCGGGATATCCAGGCCAAAGAAGATCGGCAGCCCGAAGAAGAAGAGGTAGAGCCAGACCAGCACGGGTACCACCCGAAACAGCTCCAGATAGACTCGCAACACTCCCCGAGTCAGCCTTCCCCCCTGCTGGGCCAGCACGCCATAACCGACCCCGCCCAGGGTGGCGAACAGGATGGCGAGCAGCGATATGGCGAGGGTCTGACCCGCGCCCATCGCCAGCAGCGGCAGCGCCTGCGTCAGCTGTTCAGTGACTGGACTGGCCATAGCGAGCCCTCCTTTCCTGCTTCTTGGTGACGATAGAGGGTGGCAGCTGGAAGATAAGTGCCCACATCGGGATCCTCGCCTGCATCAGCGATTCAGTGACCGAACTGACCATATTGATCCCTCCTTTCCTCTGCATGGGTGGCGAGTGACGGCAGCAGCTGGACAATAGGTGCCTTCATCAGTTGCTCAATGACCGAACTGACCATGTTGCAGCCTCCTTTCAACGACGCGCAGGGCAAGGGAGAGCGGCAGAAAGATCAGCACGCACATCAAGGTCAGCACCGCCAGCATCTCGTAGGTCTTGTAGTAGAGGGCGATGTAGTTCCTGGTGGTGTAGAGCAGCTCGGGCACCGCCACTGCCGAGGCCACCGTGGTCTCTTTGAGCAGAAAGATGAAGTTGGCAAACAGCGCCGGCAGGCTGGCGAGCCAGGCCTGGGGCAGCTGGACGTGGCGCAGCAGCTGCCAGCGGGAGAGGCCGATGGCCCGGCCCGCTTCCAGCTGGCTGGGGGGGATTGCCTGAACGCCTGCACGCAGCGCCTCGGTGAGGTAACCGCCACCGAGGAAGGTCATGGCGATCACTGCCGTGGCAAAGCCGGAGAGCGAGATGCCGAGCGCCGGCAGCCCGAAGTAGAGAAAGAACAGCTGGATCAAGAGCGGCGTGTTGCGGGCCAGCTCCACATAGGCGCGGGTCAGCCCGTTCAGCCAGGGCTTGTGCAGGCTCAGCAGCGTCACATTGAGCAGCGCCACGACGAGCGAGGTGAGGATCACGATGGCGCCGAGCTGCAAGGTGACCCAGACCGATTGGCCGAACGCCGGCAGGGTGGCGAGAACAAAGGACCAGTCGAAGCTCATGCCGGGATCCTCCCGTCACGGCGCAACCGCTGGGGCACGACCGTGATGGCGTCAGGGTACTTGATGCCGGCGCCGGTGTTGAGCACCACCACCCGCTCGCCCCCCTGTATCCAGCCCGCTTCCCGCAGCTGGCGGGCGGCGGCGAAGGCGGCCGCCCCTTCCGGGCAGACGAAGCTGCCTTCGCGCGCGGCAAGCTGGCGGATCTCGCGCTGGATGGCGCTATCGTCCACCGCGATGGCGCACCCCTCGGTGCGATAGAGGGCGTCCAGCACCAGAAAGTCCCCCAGCGCCTTGGGCACGTTGATGCCAAAGGCGAGGGTCTGGGAATCGGGCCAGAAGCGCGATTCGCGCTCCCCCTGCTGCCACGCCTGGACGATGGGCGCGCAGCCGCTCGCCTGCACCGCCACCAGGCGCGGCAGCGGCCCCTGCACCCAGCCCAGCTCCTGCAATTCCCGCAGCGCCTTGTAGATGCCGATGAGGCCGACGCCGCCGCCGGTGGGGTAGAGGATCACGTCCGGCAGGGTCCAGCCGAGCTGCTCGGCGATTTCAAACCCCATGGTCTTCTTGCCCTCGATGCGATAGGGCTCCTTGAGGGTGGAGGCATCGAACAGCCCCTGCTCGGCCACCGCCTCGGCCACCTGGCGACCGGCGTCGCTGATGAGGCCGTCCACCAGATAGAGGCGGGCACCGGCCAGCGAGGTCTCCAGTCTTGTGATGGCGGGGGCCGCCTGGGGCATGACTATGGTGCTGCGCAGCCCGGCGCGGGCGCCATAGAGCGCCCAGGCCGCCCCGGCGTTGCCGTTGGTGGGCATGGCGAAGTGGGTGATGCTGAGCTCCCGGGCGCGGGAGACGCCGACCGCAGCGCCGCGGGCCTTGAAAGAACCGGTGGGGATGATGCTCTCATCCTTCATCCAGAGATCCGGAATGCCGATCTGCTTGCCGAAAGCGGGCAGGGGCAGCAGGGGAGTGAAGCCTTCCCCCAGGGTGATCACCTGGGCGGGGTCGCGCACCGGCAGCAGCTCGTGGTAGCGCCACAGGCTGGCGGGTCGCCCCAGCAGGGCGGCCGGATGCCAGGCCTGCTTCAGAGCCTCGAGGTCGTAGCTGGCCAGCAAGGGGGCGCCGACCGGGCTCAGCTGCTGGGGCTGATCGGCATCCACTATCTCGCCGGTCTTGCTGCAACGCAGATGTGATAGGTAGCTGTACGGCATGCTTTATCCTGAATGAGTCGAGATGGTCAGTCGCTTATTCCATCCTGTGACCCAAGGGCCGGATAACAAACAAAATAAACTGGCAAACCTAAGCGAAAAAATTCATATGACTCCGATTGGTCGGGGTTGTGGCGGTTTCCCGCTCATGTCGCCTGGTCACCCGCTGGGGGGTTGGGCCATCCGGCGCGCTTTGTTAACCTGCCCGCTCACTCAAACCGCAGGGAGCCGCCTCGATGCGAGCCATTGTCAGCCTGCTGGCCCTGTCACTGCTCTGTGCGTGCAGCGGCCAGCCAACCAGAGAGGATGCCATGTCAGGGAATACGCGCCTTCACTACCCCGTCACCCGCCAGGGTGAGCAGGTGGATCACTATTTCGGCCAGGCCGTGGCCGACCCCTATCGCTGGCTGGAGGATGATCGCAGCCCCGAGACGGAGGCCTGGGTCAAGGCCCAGAACCGGGTGACTCAGGGTTACCTGGCGCAGATCCCGTATCGCGCCGCCATCAAGGAGAAGCTGGCCGCCTCCTGGAACTACGCCAAGGAGGGAGCGCCGTTTCGCGAAGGGCGCTACCACTACTTCTTCAAGAACGACGGCCTGCAGAACCAGAACGTCCTGTGGCGCCAGCTGGAGGGCAAGCCGGCGGAGGTGTTCCTCGATCCCAATACCCTCAGCCCCGACGGCACCACGGCGCTGGATCAGCTGAGCTTCTCCCGCGATGGCCGCATCCTGGCCTACTCCTTGTCGCTGGCCGGCAGCGACTGGCGCGAGATCCACCTGATGGACGTAGAGAGCAAGCAGCCGCTGGAGGCGCCCCTCAAGGACGTGAAGTTCAGCGGTATCAGCTGGCTCGGCAACGAGGGCTTCTTCTACTCGAGCTACGACAAGCCGGATGGCAGCGAGCTGTCGGCCAGGACCGATCAGCACAAGGTCTATTTCCACCGGCTCGGCACGGCGCAGGAGGATGACCGGCTGGTGTTCGGCGCCATCCCGGCCCAGCACCACCGTTACGTGGGGGCGACCGTCACCGAAGATGACCGCTTCCTGCTTATCTCGGCGGCGAACTCCACCTCGGGCAACCGCCTCTATGTGAAGGATCTGAGCCAGGAGAACGCGCCGCTGCTGACGGTGCAGGGGGATCTGGATGCGGACGTGAGCCTGGTGGACAACAAGGGCAGCACCCTTTATCTGCTGACCAACCGGGACGCCCCCAACGGCCGGCTGGTGACGGTGGATGCCGGCAACCCGGGCCCGGCCCGCTGGCGGGATCTCATCCCCGAGCGCCAGCAGGTGCTGACGGTGCACAGCGGCAGCGGCTATCTGTTCGCCGAGTACATGGTGGATGCCACCGCCCGGGTCGAGCAGTTCGACTACGAAGGCAAGCGGGTGCGCGAGGTGGCGCTGCCCGGCCTTGGCAGCGTCAGTGGCTTCAACGGCAAGCACGACGACCCCGCCCTCTACTTCGGCTTCGAGCACTATGCCCAGCCGCCGACTCTCTACCGGTTCGAGCCCAAGAGCGGCGCCATCAGCCTCTATCGCGCCTCGGCTGCGCCGTTCAAACCGGAGGATTACGTTTCCGAGCAGCGCTTCTACCAGAGCAAGGACGGCACCCGGGTGCCGCTCATCATCAGCTACCGCAAGGGGCTCAAGCTTGATGGCAGCAACCCGACCATCCTCTACGGCTACGGCGGTTTCGACGTGAGCCTGACCCCGAGCTTCAGCGTGTCGGTGGCCAACTGGCTGGATCTGGGGGGCGTCTATGCGGTGGCCAACCTGCGCGGGGGCGGCGAGTATGGCCAGGCCTGGCACCTGGCGGGCACCCAGCAGAACAAGCAGAACGTGTTCGACGATTTCATTGCGGCGGCCGAGTACCTCAAGGCCGAGGGCTACACCCGCACCGATCGGCTGGCGATCCGCGGTGGCTCCAACGGCGGTCTGCTGGTGGGGGCGGTCATGACCCAGCGGCCGGATCTGATGCGGGTCGCCCTGCCGGCGGTGGGGGTGCTCGACATGCTGCGCTACCACACCTTCACCGCCGGGGCGGGCTGGGCCTATGACTACGGCACCAGCGCCGACAGCGAGGCGATGTTCGACTACCTGAAGGGCTACTCGCCGCTGCACAACGTCCGGGCCGGGGTCAGCTACCCCTCGACCCTGGTGACCACGGCGGATCACGACGATCGGGTGGTGCCGGCCCACTCCTTCAAGTTTGCCGCCACCCTGCAGGCCGACAATGCCGGCCCCCATCCCCAGCTCATCCGCATCGAGACCAATGCCGGGCACGGGGCGGGCACGCCGGTGGCCAAGCTTATCGAGCAGAGTGCGGATATCTATGCCTTCACCCTGTACGAGATGGGCTACAGGGAGCTGCCGCGTCAGCCTTGATCCGGGCGAGACGGGCGCCAGCCATCCACTATCATCAGGGCCCTGCGGGGCCCTTTTTATTGCCGCGTGTTTGAACGTGGGCCTGCGACCATCCCTGTCTCGCCGCTGGCCCGTTTTGGCAGACGGGCCCCATCTGTCATCCCCCCGGTGGTATAGTCAGCCACAAGATCCGCATTCAAGGAGTCCATCGTGAAGAAGATCATCTACATCCTGCTGGGGTTGGCGCTGGCGGCCGTGGTGGCCATCGCCGCCCTGGTGTCCCTCATCGATCCCAATCAGTTCAAGCCCCAGCTGGTGGAACAAGTGCGCAAGAGCACCGGCCGCGAGCTGGTGATACAAGGGGATATCGGCTGGCGTTTCTGGCCGAGCCTCGGCCTCTCTCTCGAGAAGGTGGCGCTGCGCAACCCCGCCGGCTTTGCCGAGCCCGACCTGGTGCGATTCGAGCAGGGTGAGGCCTCGGTAGGCCTGCTGCCGCTGCTCTCCCACCGGCTTGAGATTGGCAAGGTGACCCTGAGCGGCGCCCATCTGTTTATCCAGACCAAGGCTGACGGCAGCTCCAACCTGAGGGATCTACTCCAGGCCTCCGCCGACCCCAAGGAGGAGGCGGCCTCCGAGCCTGCCGCAACGACGCCCCCAGCCGCCAGTGACAAGCAGCCCTGGCAGATCAGCCTGCAAGGAGTGGAGCTGCAACAGGCCAGCGCCCTGCTGCAGGACGATCGCAACGGCACCGTCTCTCGTCTCGAACAGCTGGACCTGAACCTGGGCCAGCTGGCGGTCGATCAATGGGTACCGGTGACCCTGGCCGCCAAGGGGGCCCAGGGTGAGCTGGCGTTTGATCTCAAGGGGTCGGCCCAGCTCAAGCTGGCGTCCGATGCCAGCCGCAGCGAGCTGAAAGATGTCGCACTGGCGGGGAGCCTGAGCGAACCGACCCAGCGGCTGGATGCCTTCTCCCTCAAGGCCGATCGGCTGGCACTGGGGGAGTGGAGCAGTCTGAGCCTTAGCCTCAGCGGGGCACAGGGGGCTGCGGACAAGCCGACCCTGGCCGGTACGCTGGAGGGGACCCTCAAGGCGCGCCTCGATGAAAACCGGCAACTGCTGGAGCTGTCGGATGCCGTGCTGGCCGCCAAGCTCAGCGGCGATGCCCTGCCGCGCCCGCAGATGCAGGTGAAGCTGGCGGGCTTTGCCCGCGCGGAGCTCGACAAGCAGAGCGTCGCCCTCAGCAACCTGGTGCTGGGAGCGGACGATGCCCTGCTGAGCGGCAGCGGCGCCGTTCGTCTGGGGGCCGTACCCAAAGTGGACTTTGACCTCAAGGGGGAGAAGCTGGATCTCGACGCCTGGCTCGGTCAATCGGCCAAAGCCGCGCCCGCTGCGGCCATGTCGGGCGCCGCAGCCTCGGCCGGAGCACCGGCACAGACCGCCGCCCAGGCGCTCTCCACGGCCGAACCGGATCTGACCGCCCTCAAGTCGGTGGACCTGGCTGGCCGCCTGCAACTGGGCAGCTTGCGCCTCAAGGGGCTGGATCTCAGCGCCGTGGATCTGCAACTGGCCCTGGCCGGTGGTCAGCTCACCCTCAAGCAGTTCAGTGCCGGGGTGGCCGGCGGCCAGGTGACCGCCAGCGGCGTGCTCGATGCCCGTCAGCAGCCGGCCCGCTATCAGGTGCACAAGCGGGTGCAGGGGGTCGATGTGCGGCCCCTGCTGCAGACCCTGGCCCAGACCGACCTGCTGGAAGGCAAAGGGGATCTGGAGGTGCAGGTGCAGGGTAGCGGTCTTTCCGAGCAGGCGCTGCGCAGCCGGATGCAGGGTAAGGTGAACCTCAAGTTGAGCGATGGCGCCCTGCACGGCATCAACCTGGCGGAGATGATCCGCGAGGCGCGGGCCACCCTGACCGGCAAGGGGGCGGATCAGGTGAAGGAGGTGCGCAAGACCGACTTCAGCGCCCTCACCGCCAGCTTCCAGATTGCCAACGGGATTGCCAGGAGCGATGACATCCAGCTCTTTGCCCCCGCCCTGCGGGTGAAGGGGCAGGGCCAGACCGCCCTGGTGCCGGAGACCCTCGACTTCCTGTTCCTCACCTCCGTGGTGGAGAGCAGCAAGGGGCAGGGGGGCAAGACGGTGGATGAGCTCAAGGACATCACCATACCGGTGCGCATCGGCGGCCACTGGCAGGCGCCGAGCTACAAGCTCGACGTGAAGGAGCTGCTCAGCAACAACAAGGTGCTGGAGGAGAAGGCCCGCAAGGAGGCCGAGCGCGGTCTCAAGAAGCTGCTGGGTGACAAGGCCGACAACGAAGGGGTGAAGGGGGTGGCGGACCAGCTGCTCAAGGGCCTGTTCAAATAGCCAGCCTCCCGTTGTTGTCATCAAGAGCCCGCCCCGTGCGGGCTCTTTGCAGTGGTGCCGGGCGTTACGGGACGAGGTGTGGTCGGCAACATGAGGTACTATGCGAAACAGTCTTCGAAACCGGGAGCCAGGAGGGTTCATGAACAAACGGGTGCTGATCACCGGCGGTGGCAGAGGTATCGGGGCCGCGACAGCCCGCTATCTGGCGGCGCAGGGTTACCATCTCTGTCTCAATTATCGTCAGGACAGGGCGTCCGCCGAGGCGGTGGTGGCCGAGATCCTGGCCACCCATCCGGTCGAGTGCATCGCGGTGCAGGCCGATGTCAGCGTGGAGGCCGAGGTGGTGCGCCTGTTCGAGGAGATGGACGCGCGGCTCGGCCCCGTTACCCACCTGGTGAACAACGCCGGCAGGTTGCAGCCCCAGATGCGGGTGCTGGAGATGAGCGCAGAGCGCATCAACCAGACCCTGACCACCAATGTCACCAGCTGCTTTCTCTGCTGCCGCGAGGCGGTGCGCCGCATGACGGCGGGGGGCGCCATCGTCAACGTCTCTTCCGCCGCTGCCCGGCTGGGCTCCCCCGGGGAGTACGTGGATTATGCCGCCGCCAAGGGGGCCGTCGACGTGCTGACCAGAGGCTTGTCGCTGGAGCTGGCGGCCCAGGGGATCCGGGTCAACGGGGTGCGTCCGGGTTTCATCTACACCGACATGCATGCCGACGGCGGCGAGCCCGGCCGGGTGGACAGGATCAAGGGGGCCATTCCGCTGCAACGGGGCGGCGAACCCCGTGAGGTAGCGGCCGCCATCGCCTGGCTGCTGTCGGACGAGGCCTCCTATGCCACCGGCACCTTTATCGATGTGGCGGGCGGGCGCTAGGTCATCTTCAACAAGCCTTTCGTCAACGAGAAGGGGCGCCATGGCGCCCCTTCTGCTTATTCTCCCAGCAGCTGTTGCCAGACCGCCAGCACATGGCCCCGCTCTCGCGGCAACTGATCGTCCCCCACCTTGCGGGAGATCTCCGAGAGATTGAGGCGATGGCCGAGGTTGCGGATCTCCAGATAGGCCTGCTTGAGCCCCTCCGCCTGCTCCAGTGTGAGTACCCCCGCCATCACGCACTCATCGAAGATGCGCACATTGTCTGACCAGCGGGTGAGGGCGTCCGGCTCACCGCAGGCATGGGCCAGCACCAGGTACTGGGCGATGAACTCGATGTCCACCATGCCGCCGGGGGACTGCTTGAGATCGAACTCTCCCTCTCCCGCCTTGAGCAGGTGATCCCGCATCTTCTGGCGCATCTCCCGCACTTCGCGGGCCAGGGTGGGCAGATCCCGCTCCTTGGCCAGCACGTCGCGGCGGATGCGGGCAAATTCGGCGACCACGGCATCATCGCCATAGATGGGACGGGCTCGCACCAGGGCCTGATGCTCCCAGGTCCAGGCTTCCTGCTGCTGGTACTGCTCATAGGCCGACAGCGATGAGACCAGCAGGCCTGAGTCGCCGGAGGGGCGCAGCCGCATGTCGATCTCGTAGAGGATGCCGGACGGAGTGCGGGTGCTGAACAGGTGCAGGATCCGCTGGGCCAGGCGCAGGTAGAACTGGCGGCTGTCGATGGGCTTGCGGCCATCGGTGTAACTGTTGGGGTCGCCGCCGTGCAGGAACACCAGATCGAGATCCGAGCCGTAGCCGAGTTCGATGCCCCCCAGCTTGCCGTAGGCCACCACCGCAAAGCCGCGCTGGCCGCTCACCGCCACCTCGGGCGGCACCCCGTAGCGTTCGCTCATCTGGGCCCACGCCTGATTGACCACCTCCTCGGTGATCGCCTCCGCCAGCCAGGTGAGGTGGTCGCTCACCTTCATCAGCGGCAGGGCACCGGCGATGTCGGCGGCGACGATGCGCAGGAGTTGCACCTGCTTGAACTGGCGCAGCGCCTCCATCTGCTGCTCCACATCCTCCTCGGGGATGCGCAGCAGGAACTGGCGCAGCTGGGGCTTGTACTGATCCAGCGGGGTGGGGTGGTAGAGGTGCTGGGGATCCAGCAGCTCGTCCAGCAGGATGGGGTAGCGGGCCAGCTGCTCGCTCACCAGGTTGCTCTCGTCACACAGGCGTACCAGCTGGCGCAGGGCGGCGGGGTTTTCCGCCAGCAGTTGCAGATAGGCGCTGCGGGTGAAGATGCGAGTCAGCAGGGTGCAGACTCGCTCGAACAGGCGGGCGGGCTCGCGGCTCGCCACCACCAGGCGCAGCAGCTCCGGCATCAGCCAGTCCAGGGCGATGCGCCCCTGGGGCCCCACCTGACGGCGCTTGTACTCCTCCTTGAAACGCAGCAGGGCGGCGCAGAGGGGGGCGGGCTCCACCACTCCCTGCGTGGTCAGCAGTTTTTCCAGCTCGGCGGCATCAAGCTCGGTGCGCCAGAGATCGAGCCAGAGCTGTTCCAGGTGGGCGGGGGCCTCCTTCTCTTCCCCCACCACGGCGACGAACTCCTGATGGACGGCGGCCATCTCCTCATCGAGGTGGGCCATGAAGGCGTCCCAGTCGGTAAAGCCGAGGGTGGCGGTGAGCCGCTGGCGATCCCGCTCCTCGGTGGGCAGAGTCTGGGTCTGCTGATCGCCGATCTCCTGCAAGATGTTTTCCACCCGGCGCAGGAAACGATAGGCGGTGAGCAGGCGTTCGCACTGGCTCCCCTCCAGGGCACCCCCCTGGGCGATGGCGGCCAGCGCCTCGGGCAGGTGGCGTACCCGCAGGGCGGGCTCGCGCCCGCCACGGATGAGTTGCAGCGCCTGGGCGATGAACTCCACCTCGCGAATGCCCCCGGCCCCCAGCTTGATGTTGCCCTCCAGTCCCTTGCGGCGCACCTCGGCGGCGATCATCGCCTTCATCTGGCGCAGGCCGTCGATGACGCCAAAATCGATGTAGCGGCGGAACACGAAGGGGCGCAGCAGTTCGGTCAGGGCCATGGCGTGTTCGCACTGGGGGCCCAGCACCCGTGCCTTGACCATGGCGTAGCGCTCCCAGTTGCGGCCGTGATGCTGGTAGTAGTCCTCCATGGCGGCGAAGGAGATGGCGAGCGGCCCCGCATCGCCAAAGGGGCGTAGCCGCATGTCGACCCGGAACACCTGACCATCCTGGGTGGGCTGGTGGAGGGCGTTGATGAGACGCTGCCCCAGCTTGATGAAGAACTGCTGGTTGGCGAGCTCCCGCCGACCGCCAACGGTGTAGCCGTTCTCGGGGAAGGTGAAGATAAGGTCGATGTCCGAGGAGAAGTTGAGCTCGCCGCCGCCGAGCTTGCCCATCCCGAGGATGAGCAGCGGCTGGGGGTTGCCATCGCCGTCCATGGGGGTGCCCAGCTCGCTGCACTGTTTGGCATAGAGCCAGTCGCGGGCACCACAGATGAGGGCATCCGCCAGCTTGGTGAGATGGATGAAGCTCTCTTCGACCTCGGACTCCCCGAGCAGCTCGCGCCAGGCGATCACCAGCATGCGGCTGCGGCGGAACTGGCGCAGGATGCGCTTGAGCGCCTCCTCGTCCGCGACCTCGGCGAGCAGGGCTGCGAGCTCAGGTTCATAGGCGGGCCAGCGCTCGGCCCGGGTCAGTGCGTCCGATGCCAGGGTCTCGGCCAGCAGCCCCGGCTGCTTGATGAGGGAGTCGGCGACAAAGTCGGAGAGGCCGAGCAGGGTCAGCAGAGTCTGGCGGGTGGGCTCGGGCAGTGCGTCATACTGGGGCGCCAGAGCGAGCAGCCGCTGCCAGTGGCGCAGGGCCTGCTCCTGCAGCAAGGGAGAGAAGGCGGAGAAAGAGGGAGAGTGCTGGGCCACGGTTGCCATCCTTGTGGTTGACGAGTCTGCAGGGAGAGTGAAATGCCGGCTGCCAATCTAGCACTCCCGGGCGCTGGCGTCACAGCGCCGCTGCCCGGAAGGTGATCCGGCGACGGATCTGGCGATCGGCCGGGCTCAGGGACGCCGGTAGATCTCGGGGTCGTAGATTTCCATCAGGCTGCCGGGGCTTCTCGGCGGAACAAAACCGAAGCCGGCGTAGAGGCCGTGGGCATCGGAGGTGGCGAGAGAGAGACGGCGCAGCCCTTGCAGCTCCGGGTGGGCGAGGATGGCTGCCACCAGGGCCTTGCTGTGGCCGCGCCCGCGATGTTCGGGCAGCACGAAGACGTCGGCGAGATAACCGAAGGTGGCCTTGTCGGTGATGACCCGGGCGAAGGCGACCTGCTGGCCGTCGAGATAGGCTCCGAAGCACAGGGAGTGGTTGATGGCCCGCTGCAGGGTGGCGAGGGGAATGCCGAGGCACCAGTAGGCCTCTTCACTGAGGAAACGGTGAATGAGCGGGACGTCGAGGCGCCCCTTGTCGTCGCTTATCTCAAGCGCACGTTCTGTGGTCTGCATCCTGGCTCCTTGCCGTGATGAAAAAAGAAAGGCCCCTAAGGGGGCCTTCCAGTGTACTCAAATCACGACCTCAGGCCAGCCTGAAGGTTGACGACGGGCGCCAGCATCAGGCCAGCATCAGGCTAGCTTGAAGGCCTGGATATGGCTGTCCAGCGTCTGGCTGTGGTGTTCCACCAGTTCGGAGGCATCTTTCAGCTCCCGCAGCACCACGACGGAGCCTTCCACCACCTGTTTGACCTGCTCCAGGTTGGCATTCATCTCCTCGGCGACCGAGCTCTGCTGCTCGGAGGCGGCGGCGATCTGGCGGTTCATGTCGGCCACTCCTTGCACCCGTTGCACTATGGTGTCGAGCTGGGTGCCTGCCTGGGTCACCTGCTCCACCCCCTTGTCCGCCTGCTGCACGCTCTCGGCCATCAGGCCGACGGCCTGGCGGGCGTTGCCCTGAAGCTGCTCGATCATCTTCTGGATCTCGACGGTGGCCGCCTGGGCACGGTTCGCGAGTTCGCGCACCTCGGAGGCGACCACGGCAAAACCGCGACCCGCCTCACCGGCGCGGGCGGCCTCGATGGCGGCGTTCAGGGCCAGCAGGTTGGTCTGCTCCGAGATGCTGCGGATGGTGTCCACCACGGAGCCGATGCGATCGACCCCGTGCTCCACTTCGTTGACCACGGTGGAGGAGCGCTGGATGTTGCCGGAGAGAGTGTCGATGGTGTTGACGGTAGCCGCCACGCAGCGGCTGCCCTCCTCGGCCAGCTGGCTGGTTTCGGCGGTGGCGTGGGACGCCTGCTCCGCGTGGTTGGCCACTTCTCGAATGGCACCTACCATCTGGCTCATGGCGCTGGCAAGCTGCTCAATCTGGGTGAACTCCTCGTTGATGGCCTCGTTCGCCTCATCCATGCAGAGAGTCACCTGGGAGGCGATCTCGTTGAGCTCCTTGCAGGCGGCACGCTGGGTCCCGAACACCTCCTTGAGGTTCTCCTGGGAGTGGGCTACCGCCTTGGCGATGTCGCCGAACTCGTCCCGGGACTTGAGCAGCACGCTGTGGCTGAGATCCTTGTTGGCGAAACGCTCCAGCAGCCCCACCAGGTAGTGGACCTGCTTGACCATGAGGCGGGAGCCGGTGAGCAGCAGCACCACGAAGACGACCCCCATGAGCGCCGTCTCCACCAGCCCGGTCCAGAGCAGGCGATCGGCGATGGTGTTGGCCATGGCGGCATCAATGCCCTCGCTGAGCAGGGTCGCTTCCAGGTTGCTGGCATCGAACCAGAGTTTGGCCAGCAGCAGCAGGGTGCTGAACACCATGAGCAGCACCACCTTGGGCACCAGTCGGATGTTGCTCATGCGCCTCTCCAGCGGGTTCAACTGCATAATTTTTCTCCTTTCAACGTCCATTATTCCTTTGCCGTCATAGCTATCGGCATTATCTTCCTTTTTATTAATTTGCACCGTGCTTAAAGTTGGAAAATGTATGCGACATCACTTAACTCATTTGCGTACCATGGATCTGCTGATGGGGTTTCTCTCCGTGATTTCGGTTTGCCTGGTGGCTGCTCGCTGGCAGGGGCACGGTGAACTGAGCCCCCAGACTTTACAGCTCTTTTATGATGTCGACAGTCTGATCTGCTACTTCTTCCTCGCTCACTTCGCCTATGGCTGGGCGCGCGCCTCCGACAGGATGGCCTTCTTCAAGAGCAACTGGTTCTATCTGCCCGGCAGCCTGCCCATGGTGGAACAACTGCGCTGGGCGCGGCTCATCCAGCTGTGGCGGGTCTACCAGTTGCTCCGGGACAGACCGGATCTGCTGGCCATGTTCCGTCGTGAACGCAACGAAACCACCCTCTCCGGCATTCTCTTCCTCTTCTTCCTGTTGCTGGGGGTCGGCTCCGGCGTCATGTACTGGCTGGAAACGGGGCAACCCGGCAGCCAGATCCAGACTCCTTACGATGCCTTCTGGTGGACGCTGGTGACCCTCTCTACCGTGGGGTACGGGGATCTGGTGCCCAAGACGGAGGAGGGGCGCTTCGTCGCCAGCCTGCTGATCCTCTTTGGAGTGGGGTTGTTTGGCGCCCTCAGCGGCTTCATGGCCAGCCTGTTCGTCCATCCCGGCAAGACCAACGATGACACCGCGGTGTGGCGACGCCAGCAGAGCGAGCAGCAGGCGCAACTGCTCAAAGAGCTCAAGGCCCTGCGCGCCGAGGTGCAGGCGCTGAAACAGAAGTAGGTGCGACGTCTGGAATGGTCGCGTGGCAAACCGGCGGCGCTGCGAGACAGCTCTCACTCGGGGAGATGGCGCTTTTCTTTGCTTGTCCTTTGACCCGCAGGCGGCTTAACATTCGGCCTGCAACCTAATCCAACGAAGAGAATCGATCGACCATGCGCGCCCTTCTCGGGATCCTGATCTGCTTGTGTGCCCAACAGGCACTGGCCGATACCCGCTATGTTTCAGACAACATCTTTACCTATATCCACAACGGTCCGGGTACCCAGTACCGGATCCTCGGCAGCGTCAAGGCCGGTGAGCCGCTGGAGGTCAAGGCGGTGAACCAGGAGGCCGGATTCACCCAGGTGGTGGACGGTCGTGGCCGCGAGGGCTGGATCAAGAACAGCGAGCTGCAGGGGGAGATCAGCCTGCGTGAACGCCTTCCCCAGGTTCAGAAAGAGCTGGACGAAGCCAAGGCCCGTCTGCTGAACCTCAATGGCGACAACGAGAAACGCTTCGCCGAGAAGGATGGCAAGATCGCCGAGCAGAGCAAGGAGATCGCCAGCCTCAAAGCCCGTCTGGACAGCCAGAGCGCCGAGATGAGCAGCCTCAAGGAACAGAACGACGCCCTGACCCAGAGCTATGACAACCGTGAGCACGACATGCAGATGGACTGGTTCATCCGCGGTGGTGCCATGGTGGGGGGCGGCATCCTGCTCGGGATCCTCCTGCCCATGCTCCCGCGCCGTCGCAAGAGCAGCGAGCGCTGGATGAACTGATCGCCCGGGTGGTCAACAGGATGAAAGGTCGCCAGAGGCGGCCTTTTTTCATGGTGTGTCTGGCGAGAAGAGGGCCATGTCGGGGGTCGCCATCGGCCCTTCCCGCTCGTAAGATGAGGCGAACGATCCTGTGCCGCGCGCATTCTCAACAAGAGCCTTCATCATATGTCATCAACTGAACAGGCCTTCTGGTTCGTGCTGGGGGGCGATCACCTCGTCCTGCTGGATGAACAGGGGCGCATTCCACAAGGGCCCCGCGCCGTTTTGCCCACCCATCTGCACACCGCCCCCTTCGAGCGCTTCGACGAGTGGGACGGCCTGCCTTGCCATCTGCTGGATCTGGGCGCGGAGGCGGAGACCGGGGCCATGGCCCCGCTGCGCCAGCTCATGGTGGCGGGGGACGAAGAGGGCTTTCGCCTCGCAGGACGGGCCTGGCAGCTCGCCACCTTTCGCCGTACCCATCGTTTCTGCGGTGAGTGCGGCGCCCCCATGACCCCGAGGGAAGGAGAGTGGGCCCAGGGGTGTCATCACGGCCATGTCGTCTATCCGCGCATCTCCCCCTGCATCATCGTCGCGGTGCGCAAGGGGCCGGCTATCTTGCTGGCAGCCCACCGCCGTCACTATCAGGCGGATGATCCCATGTATACCGTGCTGGCCGGCTTCGTGGAGGCAGGGGAGAATCTGGAGCAATGTGTGGTGCGGGAGGTGTTCGAGGAGAGCGGCATCCGGGTGACCAATGTGCGTTACGTGGCGAGCCAGCCCTGGCCCTTCCCCCACAGCCTGATGATGGGCTTCACCGCCGACTACGAGAACGGCGAGATCAAGGTGCAGGATGACGAACTGGTGGCGGCAGGGTTCTTTGAGGCTGACCGGCTGCCGCGCTTGCCCCCTCATGGCACCATAGCGCGCCGGCTCATCGAACAGTGCCTCGCCGAGGCGCGTTGAGGGAAAACGGGGGCGCTTGTATGCGCCCCCTCACATCTTTGCACTCCTGCGGCGATGTGCGGCGTCAGGGGCGCCCTCAGCCTTGCACAAAGTGGTATCATGTCCGCCATTTTATGCGTGACATGACTCAGGAACTGGGATGAAAGAGCTGAAGAACGATCGATACCTGCGTGCCCTGCTGCGCCAGGAAGTGGACATGACCCCGGTATGGATGATGCGTCAGGCTGGCCGTTATCTGCCGGAATACAAGGCGACCCGCGCCGTTGCGGGGGATTTCATGTCCCTGTGTCGCAACGCCGAGCTGGCCTGTGAAGTCACCTTGCAGCCCCTGCGCCGCTATCCACTCGATGCCGCCATCCTCTTCTCCGACATCCTGACCGTGCCCGATGCCATGGGGCTGGGCCTCTACTTCGAACACGGGGAAGGCCCGCGCTTCGAGCGCCCGATCACCTCCATGGCCGACGTGCAGGCCCTGCCCATCCCGGATCCGGAAGACGAGCTCGGCTACGTGATGAATGCGGTGCGCACCATCCGCCGCGAGCTCAAGGGCGACGTGCCGCTCATCGGCTTCTCCGGCAGCCCCTGGACCCTGGCCACCTACATGGTGGAGGGGGGCAGCTCCAAGGCGTTCACCAAGATCAAGCAGATGATGTATGCAGATCCGCAGACCCTGCACCTGCTGCTCGACAAGCTGGCGGACAGCGTGATTAGCTATCTCAACGCCCAGATCAGGGCGGGTGCCCAGGCGGTCATGGTGTTCGATACCTGGGGCGGCGTGCTCACCCCGCGGGATTACCGCGACTTTTCCCTGCAGTACATGCACAAGATCGTCGATGGCCTGATCCGTGAACATGAGGGCCGCCGTGTGCCGGTCACCCTGTTCACCAAGAACGGCGGCCAGTGGCTCGAACAGATCGCCGCCACCGGCTGTGATGCCCTGGGGCTGGACTGGACCACCGACATCGCGGACGCCAAACGCCGGGTGGGCGACAAGGTGGCGCTGCAGGGCAACATGGATCCCTCCATGCTCTACGCCAGCCCGGCTCGCATCCGTGAAGAGGTCGCCACCATTCTGGCCGGTTTCGGTCATGGCAACGGTCATGTCTTCAACCTGGGGCACGGCATCCATCAGGATGTGGACCCGGAACATGCCGGCGTGTTCGTCAACGCGGTGCATGAGCTCTCCGCCCGATACCACGGTCGCTGAGGGCGGCATACAGCGTGATGAACGGGGCCTGCGGGCCCCGTTTTGCTGTCCGTGACACAGGGGGCTGCATCCTGGTCGCGGCTCGGGTTACACTGCACCCCCATGTTGGCCGTCGTGGCCGGGATGGGGTCGTTGAGGGGCAGGAGGCTGGATGGAGAAGCGGGCGTGGGATTGGGGCATCGACCTTGGCGGGACCAAGTGCGAGTGCGTGGTGCTCGATGGCGACGAGGTGTTGCTGCGCCACCGCATTCCCACTGAACGGCACGGCGGCTACCAGCACATGCTGGGCCAGATCGCCAAACTGGTGGACGAGTGTGCCGCCAAACTCGGTCAGCGTCCTGCACTCATCGGCATGGGGACGCCGGGGGCCCGGGACCCCCAGACCGGGCTGCTGAAAAACAGCAACACCACCGAGTTCAACGGCAAGCCGCTCAAGGAAGATCTGGAGCGCAGGCTGGGCGTCCCCGTGCTCATCGCCAACGACGCCAACTGTTTTGCCCTGGCGGAAACCCATCTGGGGGCGGTGCGCCAGCAGCATCCCGATGCAAAAGTGGTGTTTGGCATCATCATGGGCACCGGGGTCGGGGCCGGCATCGTCATCAACGGCCAGATCCTCAACGGTCACCACGGCATCGCCGGGGAGTGGGGGCACAACGTCCTGTTTCCGGAGGGGCCAGAGTGCTACTGCGGCAAGCGCGGCTGCGTCGAAACCCTCATCAGCGGCCCGGCGCTGGAGGCCTGGTACGAGGCCAGGACCAAACGCCGTCTCTCGCTCGCCCAGATTGCTGCGGCCAGTGCCCATGATCATGTCGCCAGGCTCACCATGGACAGGTTGCACCTGCTGTTCGGCCAGGCCCTCGCCAACGTGATCAATATTCTCGATCCGGACGTCATCGTCATCGGTGGCGGCGTGGGCAATGTGCAGAGCCTCTATCGCGCCGGGCGCGAAACGGTATTGCCCTTCCTGTTCAACCCCCGTTTCGCCACCCCCATGATAGCGCCGGCCCTGGGGGACAGCGCCGGGGTATTCGGTGCCGCACTGCTGGCCCGCGGCGTCTTTCGCGAGGCACTGCTCTCGTGAGTCGCCCCTTCCTCCCATCCCTTTGTCGCAGCTAAGGACACAACGTTTCCATGATCAAGATTGCCATCAACGGCTATGGCCGCATCGGCCGCAACGTGCTGCGGGCCCTCTACGAGAGCGGCCGCGACAAGACCATCAAGATAGTGGCCATCAACGAGCTGGCGGCCCCCGAGGCCATGGTGCACCTGACCCGCTTCGACACCAGCCACGGCCGCTTCCGCTATCCGGTGCAGCTGGCGGGCAACAGCATGCAGGTGGGGGAGGATCTCATCGCCCTGTTTGCCGAGCGGGATCCGTCGAACTTGCCGTGGCGGGCGCTGGGGGTGGACGTGGTGCTGGACTGCACCGGGGTGTTTGGCTCCCGGGCCGATGCCGAGCTGCATCTGGGGGCGGGAGCGGGCAAGGTGCTCTTCTCCCATCCGGCGGACGCGGATGTGGACGCCACCATCGTCTACGGGGTCAACCACCAGGTGCTGACCGGGCGGGAGCGGATCGTCTCCAACGCCTCCTGCACCACCAACTGCGTGGTCCCCGTCATCGAAACATTGCATCGAGAATTCGAGATAAATTGTGGTACTATTACGACAATTCATTCGGCCATGCACGATCAGCAAGTCATCGATGCCTATCACGGCGACTTGCGCAGAACCCGGGCAGCCAGCCAGTCCATCATCCCGGTGGACACCAAGCTGGCAAAGGGGTTGGAACGTATCCTTCCCCACTTCGCCGGCAAGTTCGAGGCGATCGCGGTGCGGGTACCCACCATCAATGTAACCGCCATGGATCTGAGCATTACTGTTCGTAAAAAAGTGACAGTTAGTGACGTAAATCAAGCCCTGCAACGGGCATCCAGAGGTACATTACACGGTATTCTGGACTACACGGAAGAGCCACTGGTCTCCGTAGACTTTAATCATGATGCACACTCCTGCATCATTGATGGTACCCAGACTCGGGTCAGCGATGCCAACCTCGTCAAGATGTTGATGTGGTGCGATAACGAATGGGGCTTCGCCAACCGCATGCTGGATACCACCCGGGCCATGATGGCCGCAGGCTGAAAGTCTGCACCGGGCGCAAGGTTACTGTTTTTTTAACATTACCTGAAAATATATAGAGGACTGAATATGTCTGTTATCAAGATGACCGACCTGGATCTGGCGGGCAAACGCGTTCTGATCCGTGCTGACCTGAACGTGCCGGTAAAAGACGGCAAGGTCACTTCCGATGCACGTATCGTTGCGACTCTGCCGACCATCAAGCTGGCTCTGGAAAAGGGCGCCAAGCTGATGATCACCTCCCACCTGGGTCGTCCGACCGAGGGTGAATACAACGAAGAATTCTCCCTGGCTCCGGTTGTCAACTATCTGAAAGACGCACTGTCCTGCCCGGTTCGTCTGGCCAAAGACTACCTGGATGGCGTAGACGTCGCCGCCGGTGAGCTGGTTGTGCTGGAAAACTGCCGCTTCAACAAAGGCGAGAAGAAGAACACCATCGATCTGGCCAAAAAATACGCCGCCCTGTGTGACGTCTTTGTAATGGATGCGTTCGGTACTGCTCACCGCGCCGAAGGTTCTACCTACGGTGTGGCCCAGTTCGCGCCGGTTGCCTGTGCAGGCCCCCTGCTGGCCGGTGAACTGGAAGCCCTGGGCAAAGCCATGCTCAAGCCCGAGCGCCCCATGGTTGCCATCGTGGGCGGCTCCAAGGTCTCCACCAAGCTGACCGTGCTGGAATCCCTCTCCAAGATCGCTGACCAGCTGGTGGTCGGTGGTGGCATCGCCAACACCTTCATCGCTGCTGCCGGTCACAACGTCGGCAAGTCCCTGTGCGAGCACGATCTGATCGACACCGCCAAGAAACTGGCTGCCGAAACCAACATTCCGGTGACCACCGACGTGGTTGTGGGTAGCGAATTCTCCGAATCCACCCCGGCCACCATCAAGTCCGTGTCCGACGTGACTGACGGCGACATGATCTTCGACATCGGTCCGGATTCCGCCAAGGCCCTGGCCGACATCATCATGAACGCCAAGACCATCCTGTGGAACGGCCCGGTCGGCGTGTTCGAGTTCGACCAGTTCGCTGAAGGCACCAAGGTGATCGCCGAAGCCATCGCCGCTTCCCCGGCCTTCTCCATCGCTGGCGGTGGTGACACCCTGGCTGCCATCGACAAGTTCGGCATCGCCGACAAGGTCTCCTACATCTCCACCGGCGGCGGCGCCTTCCTGGAGTTCGTAGAAGGCAAGGTACTGCCGGCTGTCGCGATTCTCGAAGAGCGCGCCAAAGCCTAATTGACCCGGGACGGGGGGCAAAAGCCTCCCGTTTCGTTTATCATGTGGCCGCTGTGCCGGTTCATGATGAACCCCCCACTTTTTATTAACGGCATACGAGACAGGACGATTAAACATGTCTAAGAAAATTTTCGACTTCGTAAAACCCGGCGTGATCACTGGTGATGACGTTCAGAAAGTGTTCGCCATCGCCAAGGAAAACGGCTTCGCTCTGCCGGCCGTCAACTGCGTCGGTACCGACTCCGTGAACGCCGTGCTGGAAGCTGCTGCCAAGGTCAAAGCCCCGGTTATCGTACAGTTCTCCAACGGTGGTGCCGTGTTCACCGCCGGCAAGGGTCTGAAGCTGGAAGGCCAGCAAGCTGCCATCCTGGGTGCCATCTCCGGTGCCAAGCACGTGCACGCCGTTGCCGAAGCCTACGGTGTACCGGTGATCCTGCACACCGACCACGCCGCCAAGAAGCTGCTGCCGTGGATCGATGGTCTGCTGGACGCGGGCGAGAAGCACTTTGCCGAAACCGGCAAGCCGCTGTTCTCCTCCCACATGCTGGATCTGTCCGAAGAGTCTCTGGAAGAGAACATCGACATCTGCTGCGAGTACCTGACCCGCATGGCCAAGATGAACATGACTCTGGAGCTGGAACTGGGCTGCACCGGCGGTGAAGAAGACGGCGTGGACAACAGCCACCTGGACCAATCCTCCCTGTACACCCAGCCGGAAGACGTGGCCTACGCCTACGAGCGTCTGTCCAAGATCAGCCCGCGCTTCACCATCGCTGCCTCCTTCGGCAACGTGCACGGTGTGTACAAGCCGGGTAACGTCAAGCTGACTCCGAAGATCCTGGACAACTCCCAGAAGTACGTCTCCGAGAAGTTCGGTCTGCCTGCCAAGTCCCTGGACTTCGTGTTCCACGGTGGCTCCGGCTCTACCCTGGAAGAGATCCGCGAATCCATCTCCTACGGCGTGGTGAAGATGAACATCGACACCGACACCCAGTGGGCGACCTGGGAAGGCGTGCTGAACTTCTACAAGTCCAACGAAGCCTACCTGCAAGGCCAGCTGGGCAACCCGGAAGGTGCCGACAAGCCGAACAAGAAGTTCTACGATCCGCGCGTATGGCTGCGTGCCGGTCAGACTTCCATGATCGCGCGTCTGGAGAAGGCCTTCTCCGACCTGAATGCCATCGACGTACTGTAATTCGCAGCACCTTGATTGCATGAAAAGGCGCCCTTCGGGGCGCCTTTTGCATTTCTGTGATCCTGACGGGCTGGATTGGGGATGGGGGGCTGGGTATTATCGATGACACCCGTTTAATTTAGTAAACGAATGCAACCAGGCAGGATGCTGAGCATGCAGACAGGAAGACAGGGACATCAGGAACACACGGCCTCCTATTACGCGGCCACTCGCAACGACCATCGGCAGTGGCCCGAGCTCAGTGGTGAGCTGGATGCGGACGTCTGCGTCATCGGTGGCGGTTTCACCGGCCTCAACACCGCCATCAACCTGGCCGATGCCGGTTACAAGGTGGTGTTGCTGGAGGCCAACCGCATCGGCTGGGGAGCGTCGGGGCGCAACGGCGGCCAGCTGATCCGCGGCATCGGCCACGACACCAGCCAGTTTGCCCGCTGGATTGGCGAGGCGGGCGTGCGGGAGCTGGATCTCATGGGGATCGAAGCGGTGCAACTGGT
This sequence comes from Aeromonas sp. 62-46, assembly GCF_001898585.1. Taxonomy (NCBI): domain Bacteria; kingdom Pseudomonadati; phylum Pseudomonadota; class Gammaproteobacteria; order Aeromonadales; family Aeromonadaceae; genus Aeromonas; species Aeromonas sp. 62-46. The sequence goes on from NZ_MKUI01000014.1 coordinate 27,318, forward strand.
GCGCGAGCGGGTCGAGCGTTTCAATATCGAGTGCGATCTCACCTGGGGCTATTGCGATCTCGCCACCAAGGCGCGCCACCTGAAGGGGTTCGAGGAGGATGCCGAGCACCTGGCGAGCCTGGGTTATCGGCACGCACTGAAAATGGTGGCGCGGGAGGAGATGCACACCGTGGTCGGATCGGATCGCTATATCGGCGGGATGATCGACATGGGCTCCGGTCACCTGCATCCTCTCAACCTGGCCCTCGGCGAAGCGCGTGCGGCAGCCAGTCTCGGGGTCTCCCTGTTCGAACACTCAAGGGTGACCCACATCGAATACGGCGAGCGGGTCGAGGTGACCACGGCCCACGGCCGGGTCAGCGCGGACTACCTGGTGATCGGCTGCAACGCTTACCTGGGCGACCTCCAGCCCGATCTCGGGGGCAAGGTGCTGCCAGCGGGCTCCTACATTCTCGCCACCCAGGTGCTGGAGAAGCGCCTGCGCCAGCGCTTGCTGCCACAGAACATGGCGGTGTGCGATCAGAATGTTGCGCTCGACTACTATCGGCTGTCGGCGGACGGTCGCCTGCTGTTCGGCGGGGCCTGCAACTACTCGGGGCGCGATCCCAAGGACATCAAGGCGTTTATGCTGCCCAAGCTGCTGCGGGTTTTCCCCGAGCTCGCGGGTACCGCCATCGAGTTCCAGTGGGGGGGCATGATAGGCATAGGCGCCAACCGGCTGCCCCAGATAGGCCGCCTCGAGCAGCATCCCAACGTCTTCTATGCCCAGGCCTATTCGGGCCATGGCCTCAATGCCACCCACATGGCGGGCAAGCTGGTGGCGGAGGCGATCAAGGGGGAGAGCCGGGGCTTCGATCTCTTCAGCAGCGTGCCTCACATGACCTTCCCGGGTGGCCCGGCGCTGCGCTCTCCATTGCTGGCGCTCGGGATGCTCTGGTATCGGCTGAAGGATCTGCTCTAGGGGGAGGGCGGGGTTCGGGATTATCCCTGCTGCGTCGCGTCTGGCTCGGCCAGGCGCCAGCCCTGCTCCGTCTTCATCATCCAGACCTGGGTCTCCTGCGCCAGGGCCTGGCCTGCCTCGAAGTCGCCATATTTGCGCTCGAGCTCCATCAGTCCCATCTCCTGCTGGAAGGGGCCGACCCTGTCATAGACGAGATCCTCGTCGTGCAGCACCTGCAACTGATCCAGTCCCTGCTTGAAGTGGAGCTGATAGCTCACCTTGACCAGATAGACCCCCTCCATCCGCTCCTCCTTGCCGAGCACGGCGAAGTCGCGGATGTCGAACAGGTCAGCATCTGTGCCCGCCTGCAACCTGGCGGTCACCTGGCTTTGGATGGTCTCTTCACCAGGACCTGCGTTGCAGCCATAAAGCCAGAGGGCCAGCAGGGGGATGAACCACTTTTTCATCAAAACTCCGGACGAACGAGACGGGAAAGCGCAAATATTGCCACGGCGTCGGTCATATACAAGGGATTGCCAGAAAAATGGCGGTCAAACCGGGGGCCCACACGGTTGCACGGGCCACCCGGTATCAGCGCAGCTTGTCCAGCTGGCCGAGAAATTCGACAGGCCCCATGAAGCCGGTCACCCGCTGGCCGTTCACCTCGTTGCCATCGCGATCGAAGAAGATGAGGGTCGGCAATCCCAGCACGTTGAGGCCGTTGAGCAGATCCACGTCGGCGTCGTCGTTGGCGGTGACGTCCGCCTGCAGCAGCACCATCTCGCTGAAGCGCGCCTGTACATCGGGGTCGCTGAAGGTCTTGTGCTCGAACTCCTTGCAGGCCACGCACCAGTCGGCGTAGAGATCCAGCAGCACCGGCTTGCCGCGGGCGGCGGCGAGCTGCACCTTAAGATCGTCCAGGGTCTTGATGCGGATGAATCGGGGGGCCTGGGTCTGGGCGGCGGCATTGGCCCCCTCGGGTGGCAGCAGCAGATCCTTGCCCACCACCACCAGACCCATCATCGCCAGCAGCAGGACGAAGCCGCCAAGGCTCTTGCCCACCGAATGGGCGCGATGCTGGTTGTGGTGATAGAGATAACCGCACAGCACCAGCCCCCAGCCGAGCCAGAGCAGGGTGGCCACCTGATCGCTCAGGAGCCTTGAGAGCAGCAGGATGGGCACCGCCAGCAGCGCAAAACCGAAGAGTTGCTTGATCACATCCATCCAGGCGCCGGCCCTGGGCAGCAGCTTGCCGCCAGAGGTGCCGAGCAAGAGCAGCGGCAGCCCCATGCCCAGGGAGAGGGCATAGAGGGCCGCACCGCCGAGCCAGAGGTCGCCACTCTGGGCCACGTAGATGAGGGCCCCGGAGAGCGGCGCCGTGGTGCAGGGAGAGCAGACCAGTCCCGAGATCATGCCCATGATGGCGACGCCGGCCACGGATCCGCCCTGCTGGCGGTTGGAGAAGCCCGAGAGACGGGTTTGCAGGCTGCTCGGCAGTTGCAGGGTGTAGAGCCCGAACATGGAGAGGGCGAGCAGCACGAACATCACCGAGAGGCCGATGAGCACATAGGGGTGCTGAAGGGCCGCCTGGAATTGCAGGCCCGCCGAGGCGACGACGAGCCCGAGCAGGGTATAGGTGACCGCCATCCCCTGCACATAGACGAAGGAGAGCAGGAAGGCGCGACGGGTGGAGAGGCGATGCCCGGCCCCGGCGATGATCCCGGTCAGGATGGGATACATGGGGAAGACGCAGGGGGTGAAGGCGAGGCCGAGACCCAGGGCGAAGAAGGCGGCGACGCTGATCCAGAACCCCTGGCTGCCGAGGGCGGCCGCCAGCCTGTCCTGCTGGCTGCCCGGCCCGTCGGTGCCCTGAAGGCTGGCCGCCGCTTCCGCCTGGGCGGGGGCGGCGAGGGGCTCGACGGCGATCCGCTTGTCGGTCGGTGGGTAGCAGAGTCCCTCGGTACAGCCCTGGTAACTCAGAGTGAGGCTGGCCGCGTCCCCGACCCGGGTCAGCGCCACGGGGATCTGCACCTCCTGGTAATAGACCCGGCTCTTGCCGAAGAAGTCATCCTCGTGCTCGGTGCCGGGGGGCAGGACGGGCTCGTCGAAGGCGAGGTTCTCTCCCTTCACACGGATGCTGTGGCGATAGAGGTAGTAGCCGTCAGCGATGCGTATCCGGAGCAGCAGCCGATCACCCTGTTGTTCGCTCTCGAGGGCGAAGGCCTGATCCACCTTGAGGAATCTGGGCTGGGTCTCGATGCCGAGGCTGCCGAGCAGATCCTGGCTGCTGGCCCGGGCGGGGGCCGTCGTCAGGACGCAGAGCAGGCCCAGCAGCATCAGCAGGAAGGAGAGGGGGCGAGAGGCGGTCATGAGGTCTCCTGTGTCAACCAGTCGAGATAGGCAGGGTGGCCCTGGCTTGCCGGGAGCGCCAGGATCTCCGGTACCTCGTAGGGATGGTGGGCGAGAATGCACTGGCGCAGGGGTTCGAACAGAGCGGCCCGACTCTTGATGACGAGCTGGATCTCCCGGGTTCGTTCCGTCTTGCCCTGCCAGCGATAGACGGAGGTGACCCCGGGCAGCTGGTTGATGCAGGCGGCGAGGCGCTGGTCGAGCAGCTGCTCGCAGAGGCGGTCTGCACTGGTCTCGTCGGGGCAGGTGCAGAGCACCAGAATGGCGTCGGTCATAGGGATGGACGGTCTCGGCAACGGGGCGCACGGGCCCCCTGGATCAGCCGTTACTATACCGGGCCGGGGGGCAAATAGCACCCGGCCCCCCGCACCCGGAATAAGTCATGCGCCCGAGATGGACGCTGTGAAAAGGACAGGGCAGAATGAGCGGGCTTGTTCCAATTCTACGTAAGGAAATGTATGACCCAACAGAATGAGCAGCAGAGAAACCGCATGTTGAGCCTGTTGCGTGAAGGGGAGCGCCGCATGCTGGTGCAACTGGCCGGTCTGCTGCGTACCAGTGTCGACGAGATCAATGCGGAGCTGGAAAAAGAGGAGCTGTTGTCGGCGTTGGAGCAACCCATCACGGTGGAGTACCTCAACGGCGTGGTGCAGCATCATCTGTTCGAACGCCTGCACAAGGGGGACATGGTGGCGGCCCAGCGCATGCTGAACCAGTACCAGAGCGACCTCGAAGCCATGATGCGCCAGGAAACCAGGCAGGACGACACCCCGCCGGAAGAGGTCACGGCCCAGGCCTGACCCCGCGAGGCCCTCTTCAGCACCATCATGCCATCGCATGATGGTGCCTCGCCCTTACCCCTCGAATCGCTTATCCCAGCGCCTTCTGCACCTGTCCCATGGGAATGGGGAACACCTTGTCGTAGCTCCAGTTGTAGACGAAGGCATAGACCAGGTAGAAGAGCACGAAGCCCATATCCAGCACCAGCGCCTCCAGCAGGCCGATGTCGAGCCACCAGGACATCACCGGCAGGGCCACGATCAGCAGGCCCCCCTCGAACCCCAGGGTGTGCAGCACACGCTGCCACAGCGCCTTGTGGGTGTGGCCCTGATAGCGCAGCAGCAGCTTGTCCACCCCGATGTTGTAGACATAGTTCCAGACGGTGGCGACCACCGAGAAGAACAGGGCCAGGGGGCCCATGTGGTTGAGCCCGACGCCGGTCACCCAGCTGGCCAGCGGGGCGGCGATCAGCAGGCCAATCAATTCGAAGCCGATGGCGTGGCGCAGGCGGTCACGGGTCGTACGCATGGTCTGTCTCTCTCTTTGGTCAGGGAATGGCGGCAATGTATCGCCAAAACCGGATAGATTCACGTTGGTATCTATCGCTAAAATAGATAGATGTGACGACACAACAGCACGGCGGAGCTGGCTCATGACCCCTTCACTGGAACACTTCAAGGCATTGCTGGCGACGGCCGAGACCGGGTCGTTTTCGGCGGCGGCGCGCAGGCTGGGCAAGGCCCAGTCGGTGGTGAGTGCCGCCATCGCCAATCTGGAGATCGATCTCGGCCTTGCGCTGTTCGATCGCAGCGGCCGCTATCCCGTGCTGACCGAGGCGGGTGCCCGCATCTGTCAGGAGGCGGGGGTGCTGCTGGCCCAGAGCGAGCGACTGCAGGCCATCGCCGGCGAGCTGGCCAACGGCGTCGAGTCGCGCCTCACCCTGGCCATCGACGATGACTCCCACCTGCCCTGGCTTGGTTCCCTGCTGGAGGAGTTCGCCAGCCGTTACCCGGCGGTGGAGCTGGAGCTGTTGTTCCCGCTGATGGAGGACGTGACCGAGCTGCTCAAGAGCGGCCGTGCCCAGCTCGGCATCAGCTATCAGAAGGCGCACCCCGAGCGGGAGCTGGTCTCCCGCTCCCTGGGGACGGTCACCATGCCCCTGGTGGTCTCTCCGGATCACCCCCTGGCCCACAAGACGCCGTTGAAGGAGAGCGACCTTCAAGGGGCTCGCCAGTTGATGGTGACCGGACGGCGGGAGGGGACGGAGCGCCATCGCTTCCGCCTCTCGGCGCAAGTGTGGTGGGTGGAGGGGGATCTCGGGATCCTGGAGCTGGTGAAACTGGGGCTGGGATGGGCGGCGGTGCCCGAGTTTCTGCTGCACCGGCCCCTGGCGCGGGGGGAGCTGGTGGTGCTCAAGCCGGACTTCATCGCCGAGGCGGAACTGGCGCTGGAGTTGCAGTGGTATCGCGCCCGCCCGCTCGGGCAGGCGGGGCGCTGGTTGCAGGAGGCACTGCTGGCGCGGGTGCCTCGCTAGGGGGATTCAGTCGATCAACGCATAGGGCAGGGGTTGCAGACTGAGGCTGGAGCCCTCTTCCAGCTTGAGGCGGAAGCGGGCGTCGGCCTCGGTGTCCTTGGGCAGCACGGCGGTGAGCCACACCTGACCCTGCTGCTGCCAGGCATTGAGCACCAGACCGCTGCGGCGCCAGTTGTCACCGAGCTGGATCTCCAGGGTGTCACCGCTGGCCACCTGCATTGCGGCCGTGCCGCTCAGCACGAAGAGGGCGCGGTTGTTGGCGCCGCGATACTTGGCGCGCGCCACCGTCTCCTGCCCCATGTAGCAGCCCTTGTTGAAGCTGATGCCATCAAGGGCTTGCAGGTTCAGCATCTGGGGGATGTATTCCCCCTGATGGACGGCTTCCAGATGAGGGAGACCGGCTTTGATTTCCAGCCCCCACCAGAGTCCTTCGTCGCCCACCGGCAGGTTCAGGGCCAGCGGGGATGTGCTCGCCAGCAGCCAGCGGTCCGCCTCCACCCTGACTGCCATGCCGCCCTCCACCAGACCGGTGCCGGTCAGCGCGAAGTGCTGTGCCATCCAGTCGTCCGTCCCCTGACCGGCCAGTCCGGTCAGGCTGCCCTGAAACTCGCCGATCTCGACCTTGGCAAAGATCGCAAACTTCTTGAGCTCCGGCAGCTGGCGGGCCAGCACCGAGGGCTTGGTCAGCATCAGCAGGCTGTCTTCCAGGCAGAGCAGGCGAAAATCGCTCCACAGCTTGCCCTTGGGATCGCAGTGGCCGCCGAGGGTGCTCTGGCCCGGTTGCAGGGCGTTGACGTCGCAGGTGACCTGACCTTGCAGATACTTGGCGCGATCCGGGCCGCCGAGGCGGGTGATGGCCAGATTGGTCAGGGAAAACAGGGTCGGCTCGGCAGGAAGAAGAGGGGTCGGCAGGCTCACGATGGGATTCCAGAGACAGAAAGTATGTGACCTGCATGGTAAAGACGTAAGGAATGTTTGTCAGCCGGAAAATCCTGCTGCTACCATTCCCCGGTCTTTGTAAGGAGAGTTCCATGTTGAACCCAAGTGAGAAGTCCCGCCTGAAGTGGGCCTGCCGTCGCGGCATGCTCGAGCTGGATGTGATCTTTATGCCCTTCTTTGAGCACGAGTTCGATGGCCTCGGCGAGGCCGAACAGCTCACCTTCATCCGCCTGCTGGAGTGCGAGGATCCCGAGCTGTTCCGCTGGTGCATGGGTCACGGCGTGCCTGAGGATCCCGCTTTTGCCGCCATGATCCCCCTGATCCTCGAGCGCAACCAGGCCCGCCACGACAGCCTGCGCTGAGTCCGACTCGCGACCGCCACCCCTCATGGCCAGCCTCGCGTCTCCCCAGCGGGTAGTGATGCCCGTGATCGCCTCCCGCCAGCAGCGTCTGCTGCTGTGCATCCTGTTTCTGTTGCTGCTCTTGCCCGTCGCCAGCCTGATCCAGGGCTGGCAATGGGGGCTGTTCCTCCCTGTCTGGGGGCTGAGTCTGTGGCGCGCGTTGCGCCGCCATCCGGCGACGAGCGGCGTGCTCGTCTGGGACGGGGAGTGGCTCGAGTGGCAAGGGGGGCGCCATCGGCTGGATCCCCGCAGCCGCATCCTGCCCGGGGTGCTCTGGTTGCGGCTGAAGACGGTGGAGGGCTCCGAGGGGCAGCTCTGGCTCTTCTCCGATGCCCTGGCCCCTGCACACTACCGCGCCCTGGCCCGCGCCATCCACCTCGCTGTCCGCTAGGGGTGTCTCTCTCTACCTGCCACATCTGCCGCTCATAGCAGATGACCCCGCCTGGGCGGGGTCATCTGGGAGAGGGCATACGCCCGAATCGAACGCAACGACCTTATTCCTGATCCGGCGTCATTCCCGATCCGGGGTCAGCACGGTTGGCTTGGAGTCCGGCTGCATGTCCGGATAATCCAGGTTGTAGTGCAGACCGCGTGACTCCTTGCGCTCCAGGGCGCAGTTGACGATGAGCTCGGCCACCTGCAACAGGTTGCGCAGCTCCAGCAGGTTGTTGGAGACCCGGAAGTTGGCGTAGTACTCCTGCACCTCCTGCTTGAGCAGATCGATGCGACGCTTGGCCCGGGCCAGGCGCTTGTTGGTGCGCACTATGCCCACGTAGTCCCACATCATCAGCCGCAGCTCGTGCCAGTTGTGCTGGATCACCACCTGCTCGTCCGAGTCATCCACCTGGCTCTCGTCCCAGGCCGGCAGGCTGGGGGGCGCCACGCTGGTGGGCAGCTTGGCCAGGATGTCGGCTCCCGCCTGATGGGCATAGACCACGCATTCGAGCAGGGAGTTGGAGGCCATGCGATTGGCGCCGTGCAACCCGGTATAGGTCACCTCGCCGATGGCATAGAGGCCGGGGATGTCGGTCTGGCCGTTGTTGTCGATCATCACGCCGCCACAGGTGTAGTGGGCCGCCGGGACGATGGGCATCGCCTCCCTGGTGATGTCGATACCGACCGCGAGGCAGCGCTCATAAATGGTCGGGAAGTGCTTGATGATGAAATCCGCCGGCTTGTGGCTGATGTCCAGATACATGCAATCCGCCCCGAGGCGCTTCATCTCGTGGTCGATGGCGCGGGCGACGATGTCCCGCGGGGCCAGCTCGGCCCGCTCGTCAAACTCCGGCATGAAGCGGCTGCCGTCGGGACGGCGCAGATAGGCCCCCTCGCCACGCAGCGCTTCGGTCAGCAGGAAGTTGGGGTCGTCCGGGTGGAACAGGCTGGTGGGGTGGAACTGGTTGAACTCCAGGTTCGCCACCCGGCAGCCGGCGCGCCACGCCATGGCGATGCCGTCGCCAGAGCTGACGTCCGGGTTGGAGGTGTACTGGTACACCTTGGAGGCCCCGCCGGTGGCCAGCGCCACGAAGCGGGCGCGGATCACCTCGACCTGCTCGGCGTTGCGATTCCAGACATAGGCTCCCAGTACCTTGTTGCCCGGCAGACCCAACTTGCGGGTGGTGATGAGATCGACCGCGTTGAAGCGCTCCATCAGCTGGATGTTGGGGTGGGCGCGCACCTGGTCGATCAGGGTGAGCTGCACCGCCTTGCCGGTGGCGTCGGCCGCGTGGAAGATGCGGCGATGGCTGTGGCCCCCTTCCCGGGTCAGGTGATAGTGGGATTCCCCCTCGGCATCCTCTTCCTGATCGAAGGGGACCCCTTGCTGAATGAGCCACTGGATGGAGTCGCGGGCGTTGCGGGCGGTGAACTCCACCACCGCCGGGTCGCACAACCCGGCGCCGGCGTTGAGCGTGTCGCTCACGTGGGATTCGATGCTGTCGGTCTCGTCGAACACGGCAGCGATGCCTCCTTGCGCATAGAGAGTGGCCCCCTCACTGATGGGCCCCTTGCTCAGAACCAGGACTTTGGCCTGGTCTGCCAATCGCAACGCGAGGGACAGACCGGCGGCACCGCTGCCAATGATGAGTACGTCGCAAAGGTATTCAACACTTGCTTTCATAAGTATCATTGGCCTGGATTAAGAACTGGCCCCATGGTAGCCCAAGGGGGGTTGTGATGCAGCCCGCATCACATTTTTTTCAATGCAAGCGAACTTTCCCTGATTCCTCCTGTCTGAACTTGTGCGCTTAGAAGGGGCCGGAAAAGAAAAACGATAACCTGATGGGGGTTTTACGGCTCTGATGAGCGACCAGAATCTACTGGACGAACAGCTGGTTGAACGGGTCCAGCGTGGCGATAAAAATGCATTCAACCTGTTGGTACGCAAGTACCAGCACAAGGTGGTCAACCTGGTGGCCAGGTATGTCAACAATCCGGGCGATGTACCGGATGTGGCGCAGGAGGCATTCATCAAGGCCTACCGTGCGTTGCCGACATTCCGTGGCGAGAGCGCGTTTTACACCTGGTTGTACCGGATTGCCGTCAACACGGCCAAAAACTACCTGACGTCACAGGGGCGCAGACCGCCCAGCAGTGATGTCGAAGCGGACGAGGCTGAATATTATGGTGGTGGTGAAGCCCTGCAAGAGGTGGCCACCCCGGAAAACCTGGCGCTGACCGACGAGATCAAGCGTACCGTGTTTACCGCCATAGAAGCCTTGCCAGAAGATTTGAGAACGGCGATCACCCTTCGTGAAATGGAAGGGCTGAGCTACGAGGAGATTGCGGAGATCATGGATTGTCCGGTGGGTACGGTGAGATCCCGCATCTTCCGGGCGAGGGAAGCAATCGATAAAAAGCTGCAACCTCTGATCGAGCATTAACTGGGGAAAGACAGGCAAACTTATGGCAAATAAAGAGCAACTTTCAGCCCTGATGGATGGCGACCTTAGCGAAATCGAGGTACTGAACGAGCTGGGAACGGATCCCGCTCTGCAGGATACCTGGTCGCGTTACCATCTGATCGGTGATGCCATGCGGGGTGACCTGCCGGTCAATCTGCAACTGGATCTCAGCGACAGCATCATGCTGGCGCTGGAGGATGAACCCGCCATACTGGCGCCCAAGCCGGCACAGCCTGCTGCGCCCCAGGTGCAGCCCGCCGGCAAGGTGATCCCCTTCGTTCGCCGCTTTGGCCAGCAAGTGGGGCAGTATGCCATTGCCGCCTCCGTGGCTGCCGCCGTCATCTTCGGCGTGCAGCAGTACCAGGGCAAGGATGGTGTACCGACCAGTCCGGTGCTCAATACCATACCCGTGGGTGGCAGTGCTGCGCCGGTGAGCGTGCACTATCCCCAGGATGGCAGCCGGACCGGTGTGCGTCAGCAAGGTCTGAGCGAGCAGCAGATGCAGGAGCAGCGCGAGCGCATCAATGCCTTCCTGCGCGACCATCAACTGCAACAGCGTCTGCTGCAAGACAAGCAGATTCAGGAATAACGCATTTTTAGGGATCAGATCGTGCGCCAGTCCAGCCGTATCCTGCTGGCCTCTCTCCTGTTGATTTGTGCCAAGGCCTCGGCCGACGATCTGTCGGCCGAGGCCTTGTTGCAGCAGATGCAGAGTGCCGTTTCGCAACAAAACTTCGAATTGTCCATGGTCAAGGCCCGCCAGGGGCGCCTCGAGCCTATCCGTTTCAGCCACGGGATCATCGATGGCAAGGAGGTGGCTCACTTGAGCTATCTCGACGGCAAGGCCGTGGAGTTCCTGCAACGCCAGAACGAATACACCTTCTTCGAAAACACCCATGAACCCTACACCCTCAAGGGGGCGCGTTTCCCCGGGGTCTGGTCGAGCCTGGTGAGGATGCCGCTGCCCCGGGTGATGGAGAGTTATGACCCCGTGCTGGCGGGCCGCAGCCGGGTGGCCGGCCTGGTGGCACAAGTGGTACGGCTGGTGCCCAAGGAGGCGGACAAGTACGGCTTCGTGCTCTGGATTGACGAACAGAGCCATCTGCTGCTGCGGGTGGACATGGTGGATCGGGAAGGAAATCTGGTGGAGCAGGTGCTGGGGGTGGATCTGGACAGGCAATCTGCGCCGGCCCCCTGGCTGGTCACCCTGGCACGCAGCAAGCTGCCGGATGCGCTGGCGCTGGAAGATGCCTATCCCGCTCCCCAGCAGACCCTCAACTGGCACCTGACCTGGTTGCCCGATGGCTTCAAGGTGCTCTCTCAGGATCGGCATCAGCTGGTCAGCACCAGTCTGCCGGTGGATTACATGATGCTCTCCGACGGGCTGGTGGATCTCTCCGTCTATGTTTCCCGGGTCGATCCCAAGCAGGCGGTGCGCCAGCAGTTGATTCGCCAGGGGGCCACCTCGCTGGTGAGCTTCGTCAACGAGGTCGGGGTAGAGATCACCGTGGTGGGCGAGGTGCCCGCCGAAACCGCCAAGCGCATCGCCGAGGCCGTGCAGCCGCTGGCCCGCAACGAGGTGGTGCAGTGAGTCTTTGCCGTGAGACTTGCCCTGAGGGTGCCGCCGTGCTGAGATCCGGTGCATCCACCGCCCCCTGTGAGGAGTCATCAGGTGAGTAACATGAGTGAAGAGCTGGCCACAGTAGTGGCCATCGACGGCAATCACGCCTGGGTGGAGTGCGAGCGGCGATCCGCCTGCAGCGGTTGCCACCAACAATCCAGCTGCGGGACCGGCACCGTCGCCAAGGCCTTTCCCATGAAGGCGCAGCGGCTGCGGGTCGCCCTCACCGGCGATGTAGCGGTGGGCCAGCAGATCCGCCTGGGCATCCCTCAGGCCAGCATCCTGCGCGGTGCGGCCCTGGTGTACGTGCTGCCGCTCTTCTGTCTGCTGCTGGGCGCCCTGCTCGGCCAGCTCTGGCTGGTGCCGCTCTTGTCGGCGGGAGAGGGGGTGACCATCCTCTGCTGTCTGCTGGGCGGCGCCATCGGATTTTTACTGGTTCGTTACTTTTCTGACCGGCTCGAGCAGGGGGAATACGGTCCCCGCATGCTCGGGGTGGTGCTCAATACCCGTCATCTCTCTTGAGGGGCCGGGTCTGGCGGAGGGCATCCAGGTGCCCAACGCCCGCCAGACAAGGCGCTATTTGTGGGGCCCGCCGACTAAAGATTGGCCGTCGACCGGGTTATCCAGTAAAATCCTGCCCTCATATCCGACCCTAACTTAATTTTGAGTGATTCTTGCTCGATGAAACACATTCGTAACTTTTCGATTATTGCGCACATCGACCACGGTAAGTCGACCCTGTCGGACCGTCTGATCCAGACTTGCGGCGGCCTGTCCGATCGCGAGATGCAGGCCCAGGTGCTGGACTCCATGGATCTGGAGCGCGAGCGCGGCATTACCATCAAGGCACAGAGTGTGACCCTGAACTACCAGGCACAAGACGGTAACACCTATCAGCTGAACTTTATCGACACCCCGGGCCACGTGGATTTCTCCTACGAGGTTTCTCGCTCCCTGGCTGCCTGTGAAGGGGCACTGCTGGTGGTGGATGCCGGTCAGGGGGTTGAGGCACAGACTCTGGCCAACTGCTATACCGCCATGGAAATGGATCTGGAAGTGGTGCCGGTGCTGAACAAGATTGACCTGCCGGCCGCAGAGCCCGAGCGGGTTGCCGAGGAGATCGAGGACATCGTCGGCATCGACGCGGTGGACGCGGTGCGCTGCTCCGCCAAGACCGGCCTCGGTGTCGATCTGGTGCTGGAAGAGATCGTCGCCAAGATCCCGTCCCCGGAAGGGGATCCGGAGGCGCCGCTGCAGGCGCTGATCATCGACTCCTGGTTCGACTCCTATCTCGGGGTCGTGTCGCTCGTGCGGATCAAGAACGGTTCCCTGAAAAAGAACGACAAGATCAAGGTGATGAGCACCGGTCAGGTGTGGGGTGTGGATCGCATCGGTATCTTCACGCCGAAGCAGGTGGACACCGACGGCCTGGGTTGTGGCGAGGTAGGTTGGGTCGTCTGCGGCATCAAGGACATCCACGGTGCGCCGGTGGGGGATACCCTGACCCTGGCCAAGCACGGTGCCGAGAAGGCGCTGGCCGGCTTCAAGAAGGTGAAGCCCCAGGTCTATGCGGGCCTGTTCCCCATCTCCAGCGATGACTACGAGTCCTTCCGTGACGCGCTGGAGAAGCTCTCCCTCAACGATGCCTCCCTGTTCTACGAACCGGAGAGCTCCACGGCGCTGGGCTTCGGCTTCCGCTGCGGCTTCCTCGGGATGCTGCACATGGAGATCATCCAGGAGCGTCTGGAGCGTGAATACGATCTGGATCTCATCACCACTGCGCCGACCGTGGTCTACGAGATCGAGCTGAACGATGGCTCCACCATCCACATCGACAGCCCGGCCCAGATGCCCGCCATCAACAACATCAAGGAGATGCGCGAGCCCATCGCCGAGTGTCACATCCTGCTGCCGCAGGAGTACATGGGCAACGTCATCACCCTCTGCATCGAGAAGCGCGGCGTACAGACCAACATGGTCTACCACGGCAAGCAGGTGGCGCTGACCTACGAGATCCCGATGGCGGAAGTGGTGCTCGACTTCTTCGACCGTCTGAAGTCCACCAGTCGCGGCTACGCCTCCCTGGACTACGGCTTCAAGCGCTTCGAAACCTCCGACATGGTCCGTCTGGACATCATGATCAATGGCGAGCGGGTCGACGCCCTGGCCATCATCACCCACAAGGAGAACGCCCAGTATCGCGGTCGCCAGGTGGTGGAGAAGATGCGCGAGCTGATCCCGCGCCAGATGTTCGACATCGCCATCCAGGCCGCCATCGGCAACCAGATCATCGCCCGCAGCACCGTCAAGGCATTGCGTAAAGACGTCACCGCCAAGTGCTACGGTGGTGACGTGAGCCGGAAGAAGAAGCTGCTGAATAAGCAGAAAGAAGGCAAGAAGCGGATGAAGTCCCTGGGCCGTGTGGACGTGCCGCAAGAGGCCTTCCTCGCCATTCTCCACGTCGGAAAGGATTAATCGATGGCAAGCACCTTTTCCCTGATCCTCGTCGTCGTCACCCTGCTGACCGGCATCATCTGGACGCTCGACAAGCTGGTCTGGGCCAAGCAGCGGGCGGCCAAGATTGCCGCCGCCCGTGCCAATGCCGGCCCGGATGTGGACGAGAAGACACTGGCCAAGGTGGCCCCCATGCCGGTCTGGATCGAACAGACCGGCGGGGTTTTCCCGGTGATCGCGCTGGTGCTGATCCTGCGCTCCTTCATCTTCGAGCCGTTCCAGATCCCGTCCGGCTCCATGATGCCGACCCTGCTGGTGGGCGACTTCATCCTGGTGGAGAAGTTTGCCTACGGCCTCAAGGACCCGGTGACCAACACCAAGTTCCTCGAGACCGGTGAGCCGAAGCGCGGTGATGTGGTGGTCTTCAAGTATCCGCTGGATACCCGGGTGGACTACATCAAGCGGGTGGTCGGCATGCCCGGCGATCGGGTCATCTATCGCAACAAGGAGCTGATGATCCGGCCCAAGTGCGATGAGCAGGAAGGGAAAACGTGCCCCGGCTTCCAGAAGCTGGACGTCAAGTTCGAGCAGCGCGGCGAGTTCAGCCAGATGGGGATCCCGCTGGATCGCTACACCGAACAGCTGGGCGATGTCTCCCACGAGACCTTGCGCAACCCGCTGATGCCGGACCTGGTGGACCGCTACTATCGCCAGCCCGGCACCTACCCCGACGAGTGGGTGGTGCCGGAAGGCCACTATTTCGTGATGGGTGACAACCGCGACAACAGCACCGACAGCCGTTTCTGGGGCTTCGTGCCCGAGCAGAACCTGGTGGGCAAGGCGGTCGCCATCTGGATCAGTTTCGAATTCGAGCGCGAGGAAGGGTCCAGCTTGCCGAGCTGGGTGCCGACCGGTGTGCGCTTCAACCGCATTGGCGGAATCAAGTAAATGAATATCAAGATGAACAGACTGCAGTCCCGTCTCGGGCATGTCTTTCAGGATCCTGAGCTGCTGACCCGGGCACTGACCCATCGCAGCGCAGGGTCCCGTCACAACGAGCGCCTGGAATTTCTGGGGGACTCCATCCTGAGTCTGGTGATTGCCGATGACCTCTTCCACCGCTTCCCGCAGGCGGCGGAAGGGGATCTCAGCCGGATGCGCGCCACCCTGGTGCGCGAGAAGACGCTGGCCGAGCTGGGCCGGGAATTCGACCTCGGGGATCACCTGATCCTGGGGCCGGGGGAGCTGAAAAGCGGCGGTTTTCGCCGCGAGTCCATCCTGGCCGACACCGTCGAGGCGGTGATCGGCGCCATCTATCTGGACACGGATCTGGAGCGGGTGCGCAGCCTCCTGCTCGGCTGGTATGCCAGCCGCCTTGGCGAGATCAAGCCTGGGATCGAACAGAAGGATCCCAAGACCCGTCTGCAAGAGATCCTGCAGGGCAGCCGCAAATCCCTGCCGACCTACACGGTGACCAACGTCAAGGGCGAGGCCCACAACCAGGAGTTCACCGTCCAGTGCGAAGTGGATGGGCTGGATGGCCCCCTGGTCGGGATCGGCTCCAGCCGCCGCAAGGCCGAACAGGCCGCGGCGCAGCAAGCACTGGAACGGCTGTCATGAGCACCATGACGGATCCGGCACAGTGCGCTCTTTTCACTCCATCAGCATTGGGAACGCGGTCATGACAGATACCACCTATTGCGGCTTTGTCGCCATCGTGGGCCGCCCCAACGTGGGCAAGTCCACCCTGCTCAACAAGTTGCTCGGCCAGAAGGTCAGCATCACCTCGAAGAAGCCCCAGACTACCCGTCACCGGATCCTGGGGATCGACACCGAGGAGAACCATCAGACCATCTATGTGGATACCCCGGGTCTGCACATCGAGGAGAAGCGGGCCATCAACCGCCTGATGAACCGCGCCGCCACCAGTTCCCTGGGGGACGTGGCCATGGTGGTGTTCGTGGTGGACGGCACCCACTGGACCAAGGATGACGAGATGGTGCTGGGCAAGCTGCGCCACCTCAAGTGCCCTGTGGTGCTGGCGGTCAACAAGATCGACAACGTCAAGGAGAAAGAGGATCTGCTGCCGCACCTCGAGTGGCTGGGTCAGCAGATGAACTTTGCCCACATCCTGCCCATCAGTGCCGAGAAGGGCACCAACGTGGAGAAGATCCGCGAGTGGGCCAAGGATCTGCTGCCGGAGAACGTCCACTTCTTCCCGGAAGATTACGTGACCGACCGCTCTTCCCGCTTCATGGCCTCCGAGATCATCCGCGAGAAGCTGATGCGCTTCACCGGTGAGGAGCTGCCCTATTCGGTGACGGTGGAGATCGAGCGCTTCAAGGTGGAGGAGACAGGTCTTTACCACATCCACGGGCTCATCCTGGTGGAGCGCGAAGGCCAGAAGAAGATGGTCATCGGCAACAAGGGCGAGAAGATCAAGACCATCGGCACAGAGGCGCGCATCGACATGGAACGGCTGTTCCAGAACAAGGTGCATCTCGAGCTGTGGGTCAAGGTCAAGTCCGGCTGGGCCGACGACGAGCGGGCCCTGCGCAGCCTCGGGTATGGCGACGACTGATTGCTGACCCCGGCTTTCGTCATCCACAGTCGGCCCTATCGGGAGACCAGCCAGCTGGTCGAGGTCTTCACCCAGGATAGCGGTCGATTCACCCTGGTGGCTCGCGGTTCCCGCGGGCCACGCTCCTCTCTGAAGGGGCTGCTTCAGCCCTTCACCCTGCTCACCATTGCCTGGCGCGGCAAGGGGGATCTCAAGAACCTCACCCAGGTGGAGTGCCCGGATCACTCGTTGCGCCTCGGCGGGGATCGTCTCTTCTACGGCCTCTATCTCAACGAGCTGGTCTACTACCTGCTGGAAGCGCACACCCCCTTCCCCGAGGTGTTCGACGCCTATGCCCGTGCCATCATGGCCCTGGCGGACGGCGAGACCCCGGAGCTGCCCCTGCGCCGCTTCGAGTTCCTGCTGCTGCAGGCCCTGGGCTACGCGGTGGACTTCGAATATGCCGCGGACGACGACTCCCCCATCGACCCCACCCTGCTCTACGGCTTCGAGCGGGAGCTCGGCTTTGTCGCTTGCGAGCGGGCGCCGGATCCCCGTACCCTGTTCCTCGGCGCCCACCTGCTGGCCTTCGCCGAGGGGCGTTTCGACACGCCTCCCTTGCTGCAGGCGGCCAAGCGTTTCAGCCGGCTGGCGCTGCAGCCCTATCTCGGCAAGCGTCAACTGAAGAGCAGGGAGCTCTTTTTGAAGCGAAAAGGCAGTGTTTCAAGCTGATTTTTATTATCTGGTGATGTTTTGTGTTTATGACATCGCCTTTCATGAACAATAATGCTGTCGCCGCGACCAGAACCGGCCTGCGGCGGCACATGGACAGAGGAGCGGGCTCCACCCGCTCCGGCATTCACAGATGACCTGTATCAAGGAGTAAGCAATGAGCGAGATCTACCTGGGTGTGAACATCGACCATATCGCCACCCTGCGCAACGCCCGCGGCACCCAGTATCCGGATCCGGTACAGGCCGCCTTCGTGGCCGAGCAGGCCGGTGCCGATGGCATCACGGTCCACCTGCGGGAAGATCGCCGCCACATCACCGACCGGGACGTGGAGATCCTGCGCCAGACCATCCAGACCAGGATGAACCTGGAGATGGCGGTGACCGAGGAGATGATCGGCATCGCCTGCCGCATCAAGCCCCACTTCGTCTGCCTGGTGCCGGAGAAGCGCACCGAGGTGACCACCGAGGGGGGTCTGGACGTGGCGGGCCAGCTGGACAAGGTGACCGATGCGGTGACCCGCCTGGCCGCCGTGGGCGCCCAGGTGTCGCTCTTCATCGATGCGGATCCGTTGCAGATCGATGCGGCCGCCGCGAGCGGTGCTCCCTTCATCGAGATCCACACCGGCCGCTACGCCGATGCCACCACGGATGCCGAGCGCAACGCCGAGTTCAAGCGCATCGCCGCCGGTGCTTCCTACGCCGCTGGCAAGGGCTTGAAGGTCAATGCGGGCCACGGTCTGCACTACCACAACGTCAAGGCTATCGCCGCCATCCCCGAGCTCTATGAGCTCAACATCGGTCACGCCATCATCGGCCGCGCCGCCTTCGACGGTCTGGCCAAGGCGGTCAGCGACATGCGTGCGCTGATGCAGGAAGCCCGTCAGGGGATCTGATGCCGCTTCGCAGGTATCGCAACCACAAGGGACGCTTCGGCGTCCCTTGTGGTTTTCAGGAGTGGAAGGCGGGGTGAACCCCGTGCTCATCTGGCATGGGGCCGGGCATCCGTGTGCAGAGGGCGAAAGGGAAGGGGCGTCTCAGCCTGGTTCCGGGAAGTAGCGCTCCAGCAGGGCGGTGAGGATGGCCTGGCACTCGGCATCCGGCTCGCCGGTGACCAGGGCGGGGCGAAAGTGAAGCTGGAAGGCGCGCAGGACGGCGCGGCTCTGCTCATCCCAGGCGCCGTGCTGGGGGAGGCCGTAGCCGTAACGGGCAAGCTGCTGCTGCCATTGCAGCGCATCCCAGGGGATGAGCTGCGTCTGGCGCAGCTCGGCCACCCGGGCCTCGTCGGGCCAGGCGCCGACACCGTAGCGCAGGGCGAGCTCGCGCCAGGGGAACCGGGGGCCGGGATCCTGCTTGCGCTCGGGGGCGACATCGCTGTGGGCCAGCACCTGGGTGGGGGGGATCTGGTAGCGTTCGACCAGATCCCGGGCGAGGGCGCCGAGGGCGGCGATCTGGGCAGAAGGATAGGGTTGCCAGTGTCTCAGATGGGCGGGCAGGGCCGCGTCTTTCTCGTCATACCCGAGATTCACTATCTCGATGCCGAGCGAACTGGCGTTGAGCCCGGCGTAGTGATGCCAGCGACTGCGTCCGGCGTGCCAGGCCCTCTGGCTGTCGGGCACCAGCTGGTAGACCGGGAACGGTTGCTCGTCGGTGTCGCGGGGGATCAGGTAGTGGGCGCTCACCTTGTGCTCCGGCTCGGTCAGCAGGCGCAGGGAGCGGGCATCCTCTTCATCCGTGTAGTGCAGGATGAGAAAGGCGATGCGCTCGTTCTGGCTGGCGCTCTGATGATCCTGATTGAGCCGATAGGGTGCAGGCTGGCAGGCGCCGAGCAGCAGGATGAGGGGCAGTGACCAGCGCCAGCGCGCCGCGAACCGACACACGCCGCCGCTCGCCGACGGGCGTGGAGCCAGCAGGCGGCGCCAGCTCATGGTCTAGCCTCGCACCTGGCCGGAGGCGGTCATCAGGGCCCGGGCCTGTATTTGGTGGTGAGGCCAATCAGGAAGTTGCGCAGGATCTGATCCCCGCAATCCTGATAGTGCTTGTGATCCCTGGCACGGAACAGGGCGCTCAGCTCGGACTTGGAGAGGTTGAAGTTCGCGAGCTTGAGGGTGCCCAGCATCTCCTCTTCCTTGTAGTTGAGGCCGATGCGCAGCTTGCGCAGGATCAGGTTGTTGTTGATCCGGTTCGGGATCACCTGGGGCGGGGCATCTTCCCGCACACCGCGGCGCAGGGCGATGAAGCCGTCGAGGAACTGGCTCAGTGCCGAGTCCGGGCAGGCGGCGAAGCCCGCTTCCTGTGCCTCGCCCTCTTCGGCCTCTTTCATCAGCCAGCCGTGCAACTGGGCATGGGTGATGGCCAGATTGCCCTTGGCAAAGATCTCGACCATCTGGTCGTTACTGATGCTGAGGGCATAGCGCAGGCGGCGCAGAATATCGTTGTTGGTCATGTTGACTCCTGTGGAAACGGCGCAGATGTTACCACCTGCCGCCTGTCCAGTCAGAAAAAGCGCCTCAGTCGGTCAGGGCCAGGTAGCGGGGGGCCTCCTGCCTCACCTGCTCCAGGGCATCCTGCAGCTCCAGCAATTCGGGTTCCAGATCGCTCACGGCGACCCCGTCGCGCAGCTGCTGCTCGAGCTGGGAGAGCAGGCGTTGCAGACCCGGCACCCCGGAGTAGGCGCAGCCACCGTTGAGGCGGTGGAGCTGGGCCAGCACGTCTGCATCGTCGGCACTCCCTTCCAGCGCCGCCGCCAGGATGGGCTCCACCTCGTCGAAGCTGGCCAGCAGCATGGTCAGCATCTCCCGGGCGAGGGCTGGCTTGCCGGCGGCCTGACGCACGGCAAGGGGCCAGTCTATCTGCTGATCCCCGTGATTCTGGTGCCGCCGGTGGGCGAAGTCGGTGATGAGCTGCGCCAGCATCCCCTCGTCGATGGGTTTGGCCAGGTAGTCGTCCATGCCCTGGCGAATGAGGCGCTCCCGCTCACCGGGAATGGCATGGGCGGTGACCGCGACGATGGGGGTCTCGGTGTTGAGGGAGTAGTGGCGGATCGCCTGGGTGGCGCTGATGCCGTCCATGACGGGCATCTGGATATCCATGAAGATGATGTCGAACGGCTGGCTCTGGGCCAGGTTGACCGCCTCCTTGCCGTTCTTGCACACCACCACCTCGGTCACCATCTCCTTGAGCATGGCGGCGATGAGCTTGAGGTTGGCGGCGTTGTCATCCACCGCCAGCACCTTGACCGCCTGCACACTGCGCGGCGTCGGCGCGGGCAGGGGGGCACGGCGTACCGCCTCGGGGGAGAGCAGGGCGTGCAGCAACTTGCGATGGTTGATGGGCTTGGAGAGGCAGTGGACGGCGCCGTGGGCCAGCATGGCGTCGTAGAGGGCCGGCTCGTGGCTGCTGAGCAGCACTATGGTGTTCTGCTGGCCGTCCAGTCCGTCGAGACGGGCAATCACCTGCTGCGGGCTGTGCAGGGGGCTGCTGCCGATGAGCACCATGTCCTGGCTGCTCATCGGGGGCCACTCCTCGTCCACCGTCAGGGAGTGCACATCCAGGTGCCACTCTCCCAACAGGGCGAGCAGGGAGGCGTGAGTGAAGGGATCCGGCTCCAGCAGCCAGACCCGCTTGCCCTGGATGCGATCCAGCGGAAGCCGCTCGCTCTGGGGCAGGGGCGAGACATCCAGATCCAGGTGGAACGAGAAGACCGACCCCTTGCCGAGTTCGGATTCGAAGCGGATCTGGCCCCCCATCTGCTGCACCAGCTTCTGGGTGATGACGAGCCCGAGTCCGGTGCCCCCATAGCGGCGGGAGATGGAGGAGTCTGCCTGGTTGAAGGCCTGGAACAACTGGCGCTGCTGCTCTTCCGAGATGCCGATGCCGGTATCGCGAATCAGCACCCGCAGGCGCACCTTGTTGCCGCTGGATTCCCCGGTCTGCTCGACACGTACGTCCACGTTGCCGCGCTCGGTGAACTTGATGGCGTTGCCGGTGAGGTTGGTGAGCACCTGCTGCAGGCGCATGGGGTCGCCGGTGAGGTAGTCCGGCACGGCGGCATCCACCTGGAGGGAGAGTTCGAGCTGCTTGTCGTGGGCGCTCGGCCCCAGCAGGTGCATGGTCTCGTTGAGGGTGTCCCGCAGGCTGAAGGGGATGTGCTCGAGCTGCAGTTTGCCCGCTTCCAGCTTGGAGAAGTCGAGGATGTCGTTGATGAT
This sequence comes from Aeromonas sp. 62-46, assembly GCF_001898585.1. Taxonomy (NCBI): domain Bacteria; kingdom Pseudomonadati; phylum Pseudomonadota; class Gammaproteobacteria; order Aeromonadales; family Aeromonadaceae; genus Aeromonas; species Aeromonas sp. 62-46. Next base: position 48,798 of record NZ_MKUI01000014.1, read on the forward strand.
CCCAAGGAGGTTGCGCGCCGACTTCTCGATGGTCTGCATGTAGTCGGTCTGGCTCGGGGTCAGGCTGGTCTTGAGCAGCTGGCGGGTGAAGCCGATGACCCCGTTGAGCGGGGTGCGCAGCTCGTGGGACATGTTGGCGAGGAACTCGGACTTGACCCTGGCCGCCTCCTGGGCGCGCTTCTTCGCCATGTCGAGCTCGACGTTCTGGATTTCGATCTGCTCGAGGGTCTCCCGCAGATCCGACGTCGCCTGATCGATGTTCTGCTGCATCTCCTCGTGATATTCGGAGAGCGCCTTGGCCATGGCGTTGATGCCGTTTTTCAGCATGTCGAGCTCGCCGGTGAGCTGGCCGCTGACCCGGGTATCGAGTCGCCCCTCCCTGATCCGGTGCACCGCCTGCACCATGTCGGTGATGGGCTGGGTCACGCTCTTGACCAGACGGAAGCCGAACAGGGCGCTGATGGCCAGCCCGATGAGCACGATGATGACCGCGAAGAAGGCGTCGCGGTACTGCAGGACGATGGCCCTGTCCGTGGCAAGTTGCATGGAGATGTAGCCGATGACCGGCGGCTCCAGATCGCTTGGCAGCGGGAAGCCGTCCAGGCTGGTCTCTGCCTGGATGGGGGTGCGCAGTATGATGTCATCGCCGTTGACGGAGACGCTGGTCAGAGCCGGGATGACGCTGCCGTCCGGCAGACGAAGCTGGCTGAAGTCCCTGTGGTAGTTGGACGTCACGAACAGCTGGTTCTCCTGGGTGAAGACGGCGATGGACTTGATGAAGGGCGAGTTCTTGCGATGGGTGAGCCCGATCAGCCGCTTGAGGGATTCGCGGCTGTGCTGTGTCATGCCGTATTCGCTGGCGATGGCCAGGGGCTCGATGATGTTGATGCCCTGATCGATGAGGTTGTTTTCCAGCTGCTGATAGCGGTGGAAGGTGAAATAGCCGGCGATGAGGCCGCCAATGATGAGGGTCGGCAAGATGGTGAAGGCCAGCACCCGGGCCCTGAGACCGTACTTGGTCATGCCGCCGACCCGCCTTTCGCAAGAGAAGCCATGACCCGGGGCGCATGCAGGCACTGGGGTCGGGCAGGCAATACAGTCAATGTCGCTGTACGGGGTCTCAGGCCGTATCCGGTCATATCAATGGGCCACTTTTGGTCAGAATGGACGATGGGGCGGATGCCGCGGCTGGGGCCCTCAGGCCGTATTTGGTCATACGATTATTCTTGTGGGACAATGGTCTGCCGCAGATTCCACAATCATGACATAGCCACCTATAGGCACCAAGTTTTATGGCCCAGTTTTTCAAGCCCCAAAAGAAGTCCACCCAGCCCCAACGTATTGAATTTACGGTAGACAGTCTGGATCACCACTGTGTCGGCGTCGGCCGTCATCAGGGCAAGGCCATCTTCGTCGAAGGGGCGCTGCCCGGCGAGGCCATCAAGGCCCGCATCATCGACGACAAGAAGCACTATGCCCACGCCGCCCTGCAACAGGTGGTGACCCCGGCGGCCAACCGGGTCGCCCCCTTCTGCGACCACTATCGCGAGTGTGGCGGTTGCAGTGCCCAGCACCTGGGAGAGGGAGATCAGCTGGCGGCCAAGGAGGCGGGACTGGTCAGCCTGTTCGAGCGCCTTGGCAACATCCAGGCGCCAGCGTTGGCACCTGCGCTGACGGGGGAGTCTCGCGCCTACCGCCGGGTCTGCCGTCTGGCCATCAAGTTTGACAAGAACGGTCGCTGCACCCGGGTGGGCTTTCGTCGTCGCCAGTCGAACGATCTGGTAGAGATTGCCGGCTGTCCTGTGCTGGCCGAGCCCCTCTCCGCCCTTATCGCCCCTCTGCGCGAATGCCTCAACCGGCTGAAGAGCCAGCGCGAACTGGGCCATGCGGAACTCATTCAGGGGGAGCAGGGCATTCTGATGCTGCTGCGCCACACCGGTCGCCCCACCGAGGCGGATCGGGCGCACTTGACTGAGTTTGCCACCGCCCAGGGGATAGACCTCTATCTGCAGGCGGCGGACGAGCAGATCGAACCTCTGCGTCAACAGTCTCAGCCAAGTTACACGCTGGATGGCCTGTCTCTTGCATTCGCTCCCGGCGACTTCATCCAGGTCAACGGGCCCGTCAACCAGCGCATGGTGGAGCAGGCATTGAGCTGGCTCGACGCAGGCAAGGATGACAAGGTGCTGGACCTCTTCTGCGGCATCGGCAACTTCACCCTGCCGCTGGCCCGTCAGGCCCGCGAAGTGGTGGGGGTGGAAGGGGAGCTCGCCATGGTGACGCGTGCACAGGAGAATGCTCGCCGCAACGGCATCGACAACGCCCGCTTTTACAAGGCGGACTTGAGCGGCGACATCGTGGGCATGTCCTGGGCCCGGGAAGGGTTCGATCTGGTGCTGCTGGATCCGGCCAGACCCGGGGCGCTGGAGGTGATGAGCCACGTGGTGGCACTTTCCCCCAAACGGGTGGTCTATGTTTCCTGTAACCCGGTCACCCTGGCCCGTGACAGCCAGGTGCTGGTGCAGGGGGGCTACAAGCTGACCCGTCTGGGGATGCTGGACATGTTCCCCCACACTGGTCATCTGGAGTCCATGGCGCTGTTCGAACGGGGCTGAGTCGAGGCGACCGCATTATTCTGGATGAATCAAGATGCGGTCGTGATGATTTTTCGATGTGCATGATGCTGCCAGAGTGAGGTAAAACAGGTGTTTCTCGCTGCCTTCAACGGGCAGGGCAGCATGCGGTTATCTTGGTTTTCCAGCGGCGGCAGCGCTGTTTGAGCGGGAGTGATTAGGGTAATCTAGGTCGTCGATAGTGGATCGGATGCGGGGAAGAGCCCTGTCACCTTGCGCGGTGACATGCCTTGAAAACTCTTTCATGCATCCCCATTTGAGGCAGTCATCAGTTGATGAGGGGATGAGGAGAGCATCGGCTTTCGACCCCACACTTTTAAGGATTGATACCATGGTTGCGGTGCGCGATATTCATTTGAAAGACAATTTCACTCTGGATGAGTGGGTCAGTTCCCTTACCCTGAGTGAAAGTGACAAGAATCAGCTGCGAACCGTCTACCAGTATTGCCTGACCCTGGGTGACGAAGCGCTCACCAACCGCCTGCTGGTGCGCGGGGTCGAGATGGTGGGCATCCTGCTGATGCTCAGCATGGATCTCGCCACCCTCAAGGCCGCCATTCTCTATCCCTTCGTCGAAGCGGGTCTCATCAGCCAGGAAAAGGTGAACGAGGACTTCGGCCCCAAGATCGCCAAGCTGGTGGAAGGGGTGCTGGAGATGGAGGCCATCCGCTCCCTGCAAACCCTTCACCGCAGCGAAACCTCGCCGGAGCAGGTGGACAACGTGCGCCGCATGCTGCTCGCCATGGTCGAGGACGTGCGCGCCGTGGTCATCAAGCTGGCGGAGCGCATCGCCTGCCTGCGTGAGGCGAAGAAGGCGGATGAGGAGACCCGGGTGCTGATGGCCCAGGAGATCACCAACATCTATGCCCCCCTTGCGAACCGCCTCGGTATCGGTCAGCTCAAGTGGGAGCTCGAGGATCTCGCCTTCCGCTACCTGCACCCGGACACCTACAAGCAGATCGCCAAGCAACTGGACGAAAAACGGCTCGACCGCGAGCGCTACATCCGTGAATTCGTGCAGTCTCTGCGCGATGCCCTGGCCGAGGCCGGCGTCGAGGCTGAGGTCTATGGCCGACCGAAACACATCTACAGCATCTGGCGCAAGATGCAGAAGAAGCACCTCGAATTCAACGAGCTGTTCGATGTGCGCGCGGTGCGGGTGATCACCAAGCGGCTGCAGGATTGCTACGCGGCGCTCGGTATCGTTCACACCCATTTCCACCATATTCCCCGCGAATTTGACGACTATGTCGCCAACCCCAAGCCCAATGGCTACCAGTCCATCCACACCGTGGTGGTGGGGGAGGAGGGCAAGACAGTGGAGATCCAGATCCGTACCGAGCAGATGCATCAGGATGCGGAGCTTGGTGTGGCTGCGCACTGGCGCTACAAGGAAGGGGCACAGGCCGCTGCCAAGACCAGCACCTTCGAAGACAAGATCGAATGGCTGCGCAAACTCCTCGCCTGGCAGGAGGACCTCTCGGAGAGCGGCTCCTTGCTGGACGATCTGCGCAGTCAGGTGTTCGAGGACAGGGTTTATGTCTTCACTCCCAAGGGCGATGTCATCGACCTGCCGGCAGGGGCGACGCCGCTCGACTTCGCCTATCACGTGCACAGCATGATCGGTCACCGCTGCATCGGCACCAAGATCGACGGCCGCATCGTGCCCTTCACCTATACGCTGCAAACCGGTGATCAGGTGGAGGTGATCACCCAGAAGGAGCCGAACCCGAGCCGCGACTGGATGAACCCGAACGCCGGCTTCCTGCGCTCCAGCCGGGCGCGGGCCAAGGTGGCCACCTGGTTCAGAAAGCTGGACCGGGACAAGAACATTGCCGCCGGCAAGGAGCTGCTGGAGAAAGAGCTGGACAGACACAACCTCACTCTCTCCAAGGTGGACAAGGTGGTGCTGGAGCGTTTCCATGCGGAGGAGCTGGAAGATTTGCTGGCCGGTATCGGCAGCGGCGACATCCGCATCAACCAGCTGCTCAACTACCTCGACACCCGCTACAACAAGCCGACGGCGGAAGAAGAAGATCGCCGTCTGCTGGAGAAGCTGGAGCAGAAGGCCAATGTGCCCTTCCGCCCCAAACCCAAGGATCACATCGTGGTGGAAGGGGTGGGCAACCTGATGACTCACATCGCCCGCTGCTGCCAGCCCATCCCGGGGGACGCCATCCAGGGCTTCATCACCATGGGACGGGGGGTTTCCATCCACCGGGAAGATTGCGAGCAGCTCAAGGAGCTGTCGCGTCGCAACCCGGAGCGCTTGATCGATGCGGTCTGGGGGGAGAACTACTCCGGCGGTTACGGTCTCACCATCCGCATTCTCTCCAACGACAGATCCGGTCTGCTGCGCGACATCACCACCGTGCTCGCCAACGAGAAGATCAACGTGATGGGGGTGCGTTCGCGCTCCAACGTGCGCGAGCAGACCGCCGAAATAGACATGGAGCTGGAGATTTACAACATCAACGCCTTCAACCGGGCATTGGCCAAGCTCAGTCAGCTCAACGACGTGATCAGCGCCAAGCGGCTGTAATGCTCAACAGACCGGCCCCAGTGGCCGGTCTGCATTTTCTCCCTCCTTGTAGAGCATTGAAGACGGATATCATGCACCCCATCTCCGTCCGCCATGGCTCCACATCATGTGGAACAGTGGCGTGATCGGATCCTCATGAACCCCATTTACCGAATCGAAAGTGAGTTGCCCATGTCCCAATGCTACGACCTTCCCCAACTGCTCGACATCATGGCCAGATTGCGTGACCCGAACGGGGGCTGCCCCTGGGATCTCAAGCAGAGCTTCCAGACCATAGTGCCGCACACCCTGGAGGAGGCCTACGAGGTGGCGGATGCCATCGAGAGCGAAGATTGGCAAGGGCTGAAGGGGGAACTCGGTGATCTGCTGTTCCAGGTGGTGTTCTATGCCCAGCTCGGCAAGGAGCAGGGATTGTTCGACTTTGCCGACATCGTCGATACCGTGAGCGAGAAGCTCATTCGCCGCCACCCCCATGTCTTCTCCGATGCCGACCTGGGTGACGAGAAGGCGGTCAAAGCGAACTGGGAGGCGGAAAAGGCGAAAGAGCGTGCGGCGCTCGACAAGGAGAGCGTGCTGGACGATATCCCCCTCTCCCTGCCTGCCCTGACCCGGGCAGCCAAGATCCAGAAGCGCTGCGCCACCGTCGGTTTCGACTGGAAAACGCTGGGGCCCGTGGTGGACAAGATCCACGAGGAGATTGAGGAGGTGATGGAAGAGGCGCTGATGGTCGACGTGGACGAGACTCGGGTGAGCGACGAGCTCGGCGATCTCTTGTTTGCCACCGTCAATCTGGTGCGTCATCTGGGCAAGGATCCCGAGCAGGTGCTGAGGGCTGCCAACACCAAGTTTGAGCGTCGTTTTCGTCAGGTTGAACACTTTATTGCCGCAGAAGGTCTGAAAATGACGGATTGCTCCCTGGAGAAGCTGGACGAGGCCTGGAACAAGGCCAAGGAAACCGAGCAAAGTTGATTTGGCGCAAGACGGGGCGGCGGGGAGCCTGATAGATTTTTGTTCATTGTTTGGGAGTGGGGGTTTTGGTATACTGTTTCCCCGTCCTGCTTCATCCCCGAAGCACCCCTTAAAATTCCCTAAACTTCTTTCAGGTTCAGCATGACGACCAAATATATTTTTGTGACTGGTGGCGTTGTTTCATCCCTCGGCAAAGGCATTGCCGCAGCTTCTCTGGCAGCCATTCTGGAAGCCCGTGGTCTGGATGTGACCATCATGAAACTGGACCCGTACATCAACGTGGATCCGGGCACCATGAGCCCGACCCAGCATGGTGAAGTGTTCGTAACCGAGGACGGGGCCGAAACCGATCTGGATTTGGGCCACTACGAGCGTTTCATCCGCACCAAGATGACCCGCCGCAACAACTTCACCACCGGTCGCATCTATGCAGACGTGCTGCGCAAGGAGCGTCGTGGTGACTATCTGGGCGCCACCATCCAGGTGATCCCGCACATCACCAACGCCATCAAGGAGCGGGTGATTGCCGGTGCCGAAGGCCATCAGGTTGCCATCGTCGAAGTGGGCGGTACCGTGGGCGACATCGAGTCCCTGCCGTTCCTTGAAGCCATTCGTCAGCTGGCGGCCATTGTGGGTCGCAACAATGCCATGTTCATGCACCTGACCCTGGTTCCTTACCTGGCCGCCGCCGGCGAGGTGAAGACCAAGCCGACCCAGCACTCCGTGAAGGAGCTGCTCTCCATCGGTATCCAGCCGGATGTGCTGATCTGCCGCTCCGACCGCGCCATTCCGGCCAACGAGCGTGCCAAGATCGCCCTGTTCTGCAACGTGCCCGAGCGCGCCGTCATCTCCATGAAGGATGTCGACTCCATCTACAAGATCCCGGCGCTGCTGAAATCCCAGGGGCTGGACGGCTACATCACCGAGCGCTTCGGCATCGAGTGCAAAGAAGCCGACCTGGCCGAGTGGGAACAGGTCATCTATGAAGAGGCCAACCCGACTGCCGAAGTCACCATCGGCATGGTGGGCAAGTATGTCTCCCTGCCGGACGCCTACAAGTCCGTCAACGAAGCGCTCAAGCACGGTGGCCTGAAGACCCGTCTCTCCGTCAACATCAAGTACATCGACTCCCAGGACATCGAGACCCGTGGCGCCGAGCTGCTGGAAGGTCTGGATGCGATCCTGGTACCGGGTGGCTTCGGCGAACGCGGCGTGGAAGGCAAGATTCTGGCCGCCAAATATGCCCGCGAGAACAAGATCCCGTACCTCGGTATCTGCCTGGGCATGCAGGTTGCCTTGATCGAATACGCCCGCAACGTGGCGGGCATGGAAGGGGCTCACTCCTCCGAGTTCAAGAAAGACAGCCCGTACCCCGTGGTTGGTCTCATCACCGAGTGGGTGGATGACGAAGGCAACGTCGAGACCCGGACCGAGAAGTCCGATCTGGGCGGCACCATGCGTCTGGGCTCCCAGCTCTGCCACCTGGTGGAAGATTCCAAGGTCCGTCAGATGTACGGCAGCCCGACCATTTACGAGCGCCACCGTCACCGTTATGAAGTGAACAACAAGCTGCTGCCGCAGATTGAAGCGGCAGGTCTGAAGGTGACCGGTCTCTCCGCCGACAAGAAGCTGGTGGAAATCATCGAGATCCCGGATCACCCCTGGTTCGTGGCCGCGCAGTTCCACCCGGAGTTCACCTCGACTCCCCGTGATGGCCACGCCCTGTTCGCCGGTTTTGTGAAGGCGGCGGGCGAGTATCAGAAGCGTAATTTGAAGTAATTGAAAATAAATGCGGTTGGGGCTCTGTGCCACAGCCGCTTTTTTTGGCATATTTTTGTTGTTTTTTTACGAAACCTGAGGAAATACACATGTCCAAGATCGTTAAAGTGATCGGTCGTGAAATCATCGACTCCCGTGGTAACCCGACCGTTGAGGCCGAAGTTCACCTGGAAGGTGGTTTTGTTGGTATGGCAGCCGCTCCGTCTGGCGCGTCCACCGGTTCCCGCGAAGCGCTGGAACTGCGTGACGGCGACAAGAGCCGTTTCCTGGGTAAAGGCGTGCTGAAAGCCATCGAAGCCGTCAACGGCCCGATCGCTCAGGCTCTGCTGGGTAAAGATGCCAAGGACCAGGCCACTGTCGACCAGATCATGATCGACCTCGACGGTACCGAGAACAAATCCAAGTTCGGCGCCAACGCCATCCTGGCTGTTTCCCTGGCCAACGCCAAAGCTGCCGCTGCTGCCAAAGGCATGCCGCTGTACGCCCACATCGCCGAGCTGAATGGCACCCCGGGTGTCTACTCCATGCCGCTGCCCATGATGAACATCATCAACGGTGGTGAGCACGCCGACAACAACGTCGACATCCAGGAGTTCATGATCCAGCCGGTTGGCGCCAAGACCCTGAAAGAAGCCGTTCGCATGGGCGCAGAAGTGTTCCACAACCTGGCCAAAGTGCTGAAGTCCAAGGGCTACAACACTGCAGTCGGTGACGAAGGTGGTTTCGCTCCGAACCTGAAATCCAACGCCGAAGCGTTGGAAGTGATCGCTGAAGCCGTTGCCGCTGCCGGTTACAAACTGGGCACCGACATCACCCTGGCCATGGACTGCGCTGCGTCCGAGTTCTACGACGCAGAGAAGAAAGAGTACAACCTGAAGGGCGAAGGTCGTATCTTCACCTCCAACGGTTTCTCCGACTTCCTGGCTGACCTGACCACCAAGTTCCCGATCGTCTCCATCGAAGATGGCCTGGACGAATCCGACTGGGAAGGCTTCGCCTACCAGACCGCCGAACTGGGCAAGAAAATCCAGATCGTGGGTGACGACCTGTTCGTAACCAACACCAAGATCCTGAAGCGCGGTATCGACAATGGCATCGCCAACTCCATCCTGATCAAGTTCAACCAGATCGGTTCCCTGACCGAAACTCTGGCTGCCATCAAGATGGCCAAAGACGCTGGCTACACTGCCGTCATCTCCCACCGCTCCGGTGAGACCGAAGACGCGACCATCGCCGACCTGGCTGTGGGTACCGCTGCTGGCCAGATCAAGACCGGCTCCATGAGCCGTTCTGACCGTGTTGCCAAGTACAACCAGCTGATCCGTATCGAAGAAGCCCTGGGTGCCAAGGCTCCGTTCCGTGGTCTGAAAGAAGTGAAGAACCAGGCTTAATTTTCGCCTGCGTTCATGCTTCACAAAGCCCCGCCATCTGGCGGGGCTTTTTCGTTCTGCGCTTATGGGCGTGTGCGACCTGCATTTTTTATTCCGACCAACCCATCCGGCACACAGGCTTTCTTTTGTCTTGCCTGCGAATATGGGAAACTAGGCCGCTTGAAGGAGACTCAGTGCATGCGGCTACTCACTCTTATCCTGCTCCTCCTGTTGGGAGGGCTGCAATATGACCTCTGGCTGGGGAAAAACGGCCTCTCCGACTATCGGGAACTCTCCACCGCCATCGAGCGGCAGCAACAGGACAACCTGGTACTCAAGGATCGCAACAGTCTGATTTACCGGGAAATCGACGATCTTACCTCTGGCCTTGAGGCCATCGAGGAGTTGTCGCGCAACGATCTTGGCTACATCAAGCAGGGCGAGACCTTCTACCGAATCATTCCCAAAGAAAAGGATCAGGTGACGGAGCCTGATGGTGCCCCCTACGATGACTGATAGCCTGAGCGGCCTGACCGCCATCGTCCCGGCTGCCGGTATTGGCAGTCGCATGGGGGCCAGTTGCCCCAAGCAGTACCTGTCCCTGGCAGGGAAATGCATTCTGGAGCACACCCTGGAGCGTCTGCTCTCCCATCCCGCCATCGCCCGTGTGATCGTGGCGCTGGCGCCCCACGACAGCTGGTTTGAGACCTTGACCGTGGCCACTGACCCGCGGGTGCTGCGAGTGGAAGGGGGAAGCGAGCGCGCCTTCTCCGTGCTCAATGCATTGCACGTGGCAGAAGGGGAGTGGGCACTGGTGCATGACGCCGCCCGGCCCTGTCTGACCCACGAGGATCTCGATGCGCTCATTGCTGCGGCCATTGCCTCTGGCGGTGCCATCCTCGGCAGCCGGGTGCGCGATACCATGAAGCGCACCGATGCGGCCGGCAATATCCTCGCCACCGTGGATCGCGAGCAGCTCTGGCATGCCCTGACGCCCCAGATGTTTTTGGTCCGCCCCCTCAAGCGGGCGCTGGAGGAGGGGCTGGCGCTCGGCGCCGCCATCACCGATGAAGCCTCCGCCATGGAGCGCGCCGGTTTCCCCGTGCGCATGGTGGAAGGGCGGGCCGACAACATCAAGGTGACCCGGCCGGAAGATCTCTCCCTGGCCGGGCTCTATTTACAGCAACAACGTGCGTGCCGGTCGGCACGACCCGATTCATCCCCAGAGGAGCAGGCATGATCCGCACCGGACATGGTTTTGATGAGACAGATTTCCGTGTATTGAGGAGGGCGCAGGCATGATGCGGATCGGACATGGTTTTGATGTTCACAAGTTTGGCGGGGTTGGTCCCTGCATGCTGGGCGGGGTGGCAGTGCCCTATGAACAGGGCCTGCTGGCCCACTCCGATGGTGACGTGGTGCTGCATGCGGTGAGCGATGCCCTGCTGGGGGCCATCGGCGCCGGCGACATCGGCCGCCACTTCCCCGATACCGCCGCCGAATTCAAGGGCATCGACAGCCGCATCCTGCTGCGGGATGTCTTTGCCCGCGTGCAGCTCGCAGGTTATGCCATCGGCAACCTGGATGTGACTATCATCGCCCAGGCCCCCAAGATGGCCCCCCATATCGACGCCATGTGCGCCGTGCTGGCCGCGGATCTGCAATGTGATTTGAACCGGGTGAACGTCAAGGCGACCACCACCGAACAACTCGGATTCACGGGGCGCAAGGAAGGGATCGCCACCGAAGCCGTCGTCTTGCTGGTGAAACAATGATGCTTGAACAACTTGCCTATCTGCACGGGACGCCCACTGCTCGCGGCATCCTCAAGGCCGAGGCCGCCGACTTCGTGGTCAATGAAGATCTCGGGTTTGAACCTTGCGGTGAGGGGGAACACATCTTCGTCCGGGTACGCAAAACCGGCGAGAATACCGCCTGGGTGGCTGGCCTGCTGGCCGATGCGGCCGGGGTTGCCCGCAATGCGGTGACCTGGGCTGGTCTGAAAGATCGCCATGCGGTGACCGAACAGTGGTTCGGCATCCATCTGCCGGGCAAGGGCGAGCCGGATCTCTCGGTCATCGAGAACGACAGCATCCGGATCCTTGAGGTGAAGCGCCACAACAAGAAGCTGCGGGTCGGCTATCTCAAGGGCAACCACTTCACCCTGCGTCTCACCGGGCTGGAGCAGGCCGACGGGCTGGAATCCCGTCTGCAGGCGATAGCAACCCAGGGGGTGCCCAACTACTACGGCGAGCAGCGTTTCGGCCGAGGTGGCAACAACCTGGAGGCCGCCAAGGCGATGTTCGCCGGCAAACGGATCAAGGATCGCAACAAGCGATCCCTCTATCTGTCCGCCGCCCGCAGCATGCTGTTCAATGCCATCGTCAGCGCCCGCATCGAGCAGGGACTGGCCCATCAGCTGCTGGCAGGCGACTGCGTGATGCTCAAGGGCAGCCACTCCATCTTCAGCGAAGAGAGCGTGACTCCCGAGCTGGAGGCTCGCCTTGCCTCCGGAGACGTGCAGCTGACCGCCCCCCAGTGGGGCCGTGGCCGTCTGGCGAGCCAGGGCGCTGCTGCCGAGTTCGAGCAAGAAGTGCTGGCTCCTTATGGTGACTGGTGCGAAGGACTGGAGAAAGCCGGGCTGGATCAGGACAGGCGCCCGCTGCTGCTCAAGCCGGAGCAGATGAGCTGGCAACGGGAGGACGAGGTGCTGACCCTGTCGTTCTTCCTGCCTGCCGGTGCCTTTGCCACCAGCGTGGTACGAGAGTTAATGCTGGCCGAAGAGGCCGATCACGGTTTCAGGAACTCAACCGATGCGAATTCTGGTCAGTAATGACGATGGGGTACACGCCGAGGGCATTCGCGCCCTCAGCGAGGCGTTGCGTGCCTGTGGCGAGGTCGTGGTGGTGGCACCGGATCGCAACCGCAGCGGTGCCAGCCACTCCCTGACGCTGGAAGTACCGCTGCGGGTCACCCGCCTCGATGCGTCCAGTTTTCACGGCATCAAGAGTTATGCGGTCAAGGGGACGCCGACCGACTGCGTTCATCTGGCGGTTAACGAACTGCTGCGCCCTGAGCCCGACATGGTGGTGGCCGGTATCAATCACGGGGCCAACCTGGGGGATGACGTCATCTACTCGGGGACGGTGGCGGCCGCGACGGAAGGGCGTCATCTTGGTTTCCCCTCCATCGCCGTATCGCTGGTGGGCAAGACTCATTTCGCCAGTGCAGCCCACTACGCCGCCCAGCTGGTGCGGGGGCTGATGGTGCATCCGTTGCCTGCGGATCAGATCCTCAACGTGAATGTGCCGGACCTGCCGCTCGAGCAGATCAAGGGGATCAGGGTGACCCGCCTTGGCAATCGCCACCGGGCGGAGTCGGTGATCCGCACCGAGGATCCCCGTGGTCAGCCGCTCTACTGGATTGGTCCCCCCGGCAACCAGCAGGATGCGGGAGAGGGAACGGACTTTGCCGCCATCGAGCAGGGTTATGTCTCCATCACTCCCCTGACCATCGATATGACTGCCTACGGCAGTCTGTCGACCCTGGGCGCGTGGCTGGATCTGCAGGGATGACGTTGTGATAGTACAGCGCCTGTTGAATCAACTGATTGCCCAGGATGTCCGCGATTTCCGCGTATTGGCGGCGATTGCGAAGGTGCCGCGCCAGCTGTTTGTGGACGAGGCCATGGCCCACAAGGCCTGGGACAATACGGCCCTGCCCATCGGCCATGGGCAGACCATCTCCCAGCCTTACATCGTGGCGCGCATGACCGAGCTGCTGATCCAGAACGATCCGGCCCATGTGCTGGAGATCGGGACGGGATCGGGCTACCAGACGGCGGTACTGGCCCACCTGGTGGAGCATGTCTACACCATGGAGCGGATCAAGTCGCTGCAGTTTCAGGCCAGGCGCAGATTGCGCCAGCTCGATCTGCACAATGTGTCGGCCAAGCACGGCAATGGGTGGCTAGGTTGGCCCAACAAGGGCCCTTTCGACGCCATTCTGGTGACGGCGGCGGCCAGTGAGGTCCCCAAGGCCCTGACCGATCAGCTGGCTGACGGTGGTCGTCTGGTGTTGCCGGTGGGTGATGGCCAGCAGACCCTGCAGCTCATCGAGCGATCGGGCTCCCAGCTCACCAGCCGGATTCTGGAGCCGGTACGTTTCGTTCCCCTGATTGACGGAGATGTCGAGTGAAGTTGTTTTCCCGCCTTTATGTTCTGGTGATGCAGTGGGCACGCCACAAGTATGCCCCCTGGTATCTGGCCATCACCGCCTTTATTGAATCCATCTTCTGGCCCATTCCGGTGGATGTGATGCTGGCGCCCATGGCGCTCGGCAAACCTCATCGTGCCTGGCACTATGCCGCGCTGGCTACCCTCTTTTCGGTGTTGGGCGCCCTGTTTGGTTATCTGCTCGGCTATGCCCTGTGGGAGCCTGTGGTGCAGCCGCTGGTGACCTCGGTTGGCTATGAGGACAAGATTGCCCTGGCCGAGCAGTGGTTCGCGCAGTGGGGCATCTGGGTTATTTTTATTGCCAGCTTCACGCCGATCCCCTACAAGGTGTTTACCGTCACGGCTGGCTTGCTCCACATGGCACTGTTGCCTTTCATCCTGACCTCGCTGATCGGTCGTGGCATGCGCTTCTTCCTGGTTGCCGGTCTGATGCGCTGGGGCGGCGAGAAGATGGAGCGCAAGCTGATGCACTATGTGGATGTGCTGGGCTGGCTCTGTATTGGTTTGGCCGTTGCGGCCTATTTCTGGTTTAGTCGTTAAGGATCCACTATGTGTTCGCGTGTTTGGCAAGGTAGCGGTGTCGTCGTGTTGTCATGGCTGCTGCTTGCCTGTTCCTCCAGCAAGACTGCGGCTCCGGTGCACAGCCTGGGCAATGATCAGGTCGCTTCGACCATCCCCGTGCGTCAAGGTATGACCAAGCCCGGCATTGCAGGCAACGGGTACACCGTGGTCAAAGGAGACACTCTCTACTCCATTGCATTTCGTTCTGGCATGGATGTGGCTTCGCTTATCAGCATCAATGGCATCACTCCCCCCTATAACATTTATCCCGGCCAGCAGCTCAGGCTCGATGGCGCTTCCGCCCCCATGGCGGTGGCAACCGTCGGCAGCCCTGTCAGTCGTGGCAGCGTGACGGGGTCTGGCAGTTACGAGGTGCGCCGTGGCGATACCTTGAGCAGCATCGGTCGCCAGTTCGGTCTATCCAACCAGGCCTTGGCCCAGCGCAACAACCTCCAGGCTCCTTATGCATTGCACGTGGGCCAGGTGCTCAATGTGGGGGGCGCGGGTTCCTCGGGTGGTCAGATGGTGGCAGCAACCACACCGGTGGTGACCAGCACGGGGCCCAAACCCCTGGCCACGGCTCCGGCAGGTACGACCACACCATTTATTGCTCAGAAAACGATTGCTCCTGCCTCGTCAACAGCATACGCTCAGGCGAAAGAACAAAAAACCGTCAGTTCCTCGTCAACACTCTCCTGGCATTGGCCGACCAAAGGGCGGATCGTTGAAGGCTTCTCCGTTGCGGAACAAGGCAACAAGGGCATCGACATTTCCGGCCAGAAGGGCCAACCCATTTACGCTGCGAGCAGCGGCAAAGTGGTCTATGCGGGCAGTGCACTGCGAGGTTATGGCAAGCTGATAATTCTCAAGCACAACGATGACTACCTCTCCGCCTACGCTCACAACGATGAGTTGAGGGTCAAGGAGGGAGACACCGTGAAGGGCGGAGCGGTTATCGCCAATATGGGTAGCACGGATGCGCCGGATGTGCGCTTGCACTTTGAAATCCGGTACAAAGGCAAGTCGATCAACCCGATGGGCTATTTGCCAAAGCGTTAACTCAGAGAGCTGAGTCTTACTCTGGTGTAGGTCAGGGAGAGATATCATGAGCCAAGAACAACTGGTAATGCAGGATGCAGAGTTAGAGTTCGACGAGGAGCTGGAGGTTCAGGAGGAAGAAGAGGTTCAGGAAGTGGCGGCCGAAGCCGAAGAGACCATTTCCGATGAACTGATGGCGCCCGAGCTGAACAAGGTAATGGACGCCACCCAGCTCTATCTGGGGGAGATAGGCTTCTCCCCTTTGCTCACGGCCGAAGAGGAAGTCTACTACGCCCGTCGTGCCCTGCGTGGCGACAAAGCGGCGCGCAAGCGCATGATCGAATCCAACCTGCGCCTGGTGGTCAAGATTGCCCGGCGCTACAACAACCGCGGCCTGGTGCTGCTGGATCTCATCGAAGAGGGCAACCTCGGCCTTATCCGCGCCGTCGAGAAGTTCGACCCCGAGCGAGGCTTCCGTTTCTCCACCTATGCCACCTGGTGGATCCGCCAGACCATAGAGCGGGCCATCATGAACCAGACCCGCACCATTCGTCTGCCCATCCATGTGGTCAAGGAGCTGAACGTCTATCTGCGCACTGCGCGCGAGCTTTCTCATCGTCTCGACCATGAGCCGACCGCCGAGGATATCGCCTCTGCACTGGATCGCTCTGTGGACGATGTGAATCGCATGCTCAAGCTCAACGAGAAGATCACCTCGGTGGATACTCCCATCGGTGGCGATCGCGACAAGGCGCTGCTGGATGTACTTTCCGACGAGCGCGGCATGGGACCCGAGCTGGAGTCCCAGGAAGATGACATGCGCAGCAGCATAGTGCACTGGCTGGAGGAGCTGAATCCCAAGCAGCGTGAAGTGCTGGCCCGCCGTTTCGGCCTGCTCGGCTATGAACCAGCCACCCTGGAAGACGTGGGCGCCGAGATTGGTTTGACCCGTGAGCGGGTGCGTCAGATCCAGGTGGAAGGGTTGCGCCGTCTGCGGGAGATCCTGCTGGGGCAGGGGCTTTCCATTGAGGCGCTGTTCCGTACCAACTAAACGGGTATGAATACCGTCATCAAGATGAAAAAGGGGCCGCAGGCCCCTTTCTTTTTGTCGTGGATCTTCCGGATCACACCGGATCCAGAGTGTCCAGCGGCCAGCGCGGCACGGCCTTGACGACGAGGGGTTCGAAGACTCCCGCCTTCAGGCGTTGCATGCCGGCATAGGCGATCATGGCGCCGTTGTCGGTGCAGTATTCGGTGCGCGGGTAGAAGACTTCACCTTTGAGGCTCTCCATCAGCTCGGCCAGCTGGGCGCGCAGATGACGGTTGGCACTGACGCCGCCTGCCACGACCAGACGATTGAGACCGGTCTCTTTCAGGGCACGGCGGCACTTGATGGCCAGGGTGTCGACCACCGCATCCTCAAACGCCCGGGCGATGTCGGCACGGGTCTGCTCGTCGTCGCCATTTGCTGCTATGGTATTGGCGGCAAAGGTCTTGAGGCCGGAGAAGCTCATGTCGAGCCCGGGACGGTCGGTCATGGGACGCGGGAAGGTAAAGCGTCCAGTGGTGCCCTTTTCTGCCAGCCGGGAGAGCAGCGGACCACCGGGGTAGTCCAGACCCATCAGCTTGGCGGTCTTGTCGAACGCCTCACCGGCGGCATCGTCGATCGATTCGCCCAGCAGCTGATAGCTGCCGATACCGTCGACCCGGACCAGCATGGAGTGGCCGCCGGAAACCAAGAGCGCCACGAAGGGGAACTCGGGGGCCTTCTCTTCCAGCATGGGGGCCAGCAGGTGGCCTTCCATGTGGTGTACGGCGATGGCCGGCTTGTCCCATGCCATGGCCAACGAGCGGCCTATGGTCGCCCCGACCAGGATGGCACCAACCAGACCTGGCCCCGCGGTATAGGCGATGCCATCGATGTCATCCTTGCCAAGTCCAGCCTCTTTCAAGGCGGCCTGGATCAAGGGGATCGTCTTGCGTACATGGTCCCGGCTGGCGAGCTCGGGAACGACGCCGCCGTAGTCCGCATGCAGCTTGACCTGGCTGTACAACTGGTGGGAAAGGATCCCTTTTTGATCATCGAAGATCGCGATCCCGGTTTCGTCACAGGATGTCTCTATGCCCAATACACGCATTGCTAAAAAATTTCACTGCTAAAATGAGACGGCTATGGTAACCTTCGCGGGTTTTTTAAACCAGAGCGATCTCTGCGGGTTTACTTTCATTCCCTGTCCAGAGTATAATTTCGCACCATTTTAAGACATGCTGATCGATTGAAGGTCAGCTAACAATTTATCACTGAGGTGAAAGGCACATGCCAGTAATCAAAGTCCGTGAAAATGAGCCGTTTGACGTTGCTCTGCGTCGCTTCAAGCGTTCTTGCGAAAAGGCCGGTATCCTGTCCGAAGTTCGTAGCCGTGAGTTCTACGAGAAGCCGACTACCATTCGCAAGCGCGCCAAAGCGTCCGCTGTCAAGCGTCACGCCAAGAAGCTGTCCCGCGAAAACGCACGTCGTATCCGCCTGTACTAATCAAGGGATCATGCCGTGTCTCTGAAGGATCAACTCAAGGATCAGCAAAAGCTCGCCATGCTTGCCAAAGACAAGCCTCGGTTGGGTGCTATCCGCTTGTTGATGGCAGAAATCAAGCAGCGTGAAGTCGATACCCGTGTCGAGCTCAACGATGAAGAGATCCTCGCTGTCGTGACCAAAATGGTCAAACAGCGTCGCGATTCCATCAGCCAGTTTGAAGCTGCCGGTCGCCAGGATCTCGCCGACAAAGAGTCCGCCGAGATCGTTGTGCTGCAGGAGTTCCTGCCACAACAGCTGACCGCAGACGAAATTGCCGCACTGATCGAGCAAGCCATCACTGAAAGTGGTGCTGCCGTCATGGCTGACATGGGTAAAGTCATGGCTGTCTTGAAGCCAAAAATTCAGGGGCGTGCCGATGTCGGCGCCGTCAGTGCTCAGGTGAAAACCCGCTTGGCGTAACAGGCAACTCTCTTGTTTGGTCGAAGAAGCCGTGCTTCCCATTGGAATGCGCGGCTTTTTTATTTCCTATGCAATGAAACAGGACGGTTATGGCTGGCAGGATCCCGCAATCCTTTATCGATGATCTGCTCGTACGCACGGACATAGTCGAGTTGATCGACTCCCGTGTGCGGTTGAAGAAAGCCGGTAAGAACTACCAGGCTTGCTGCCCTTTTCATAACGAAAAAAGCCCCTCCTTTACCGTCAGCCAGGAGAAGCAGTTCTATCACTGTTTCGGTTGTGGTGCCCACGGCAATGCCATCGGCTTTGTCATGGAGTACGACGGCCTGGAATTCCCCGATGCCATCGAAGAGCTGGCAAGCCTGCACGGTATGCAGGTCCCCCGTGAGCAAACGGCGGGTGGATCAAGCCATAGCCAACCTGCCGTCAGTAAGGATCTGTTCGAGCTGATGAACCAGATTGCGCGCTTCTACGAGAGTAATCTCAAGAACGCGCCTCAGGCGGTGGAGTATCTGAAAGGCCGGGGCCTGACTGGCGAGGTGGTCAAGCGCTTCAACATCGGTTATGCCCCTGGGGACTGGGATCAGGTGCGTCGCCGCTTTGGCGCCAGTCGGGATCACGAACAACTGCTGATTTCGGGCGGTATGCTGATCCCCCGTGACAACGGCCCGGGCAGCTACGATCGTTTCCGCGATCGCATCATGTTTCCGATCCGGGACAAACGCGGCCGGGTCATCGGCTTCGGTGGCCGAGTGCTAGGGGATGGCACGCCCAAGTACTTGAACTCCCCGGAAACCCCCATCTTCCACAAGGGGCGAGAGCTGTTCGGCCTTTATGAGGTCAAGCAGGCACACAAGGATCCGCGCCGGATCCTGGTGGTAGAAGGTTACATGGATGTGGTGGCGCTCGGCCAGTACGACATCGACTATGCGGTGGCGGCACTGGGGACTGCGACCACCAGCGATCACATCCACACCCTGTTCCGTACCACGGCAGAGGTGGTCTGTTGCTACGACGGCGACAACGCCGGTCGGGAAGCGGCCTGGCGGGCGCTGGACAACGCGCTCTCCCACCTGCAGGACGGCCGTGAACTCAAGTTCGTCTTTTTGCCGGATGGCGAGGATCCCGACTCGCTGGTACGCCAGATCGGCAAGGAGGGGTTCGAAGCGCTGCTCGACAAGGCCCAGTCGTTTGCGGATTTCATGTTCGAACGCCTCGGGCGCGATGCGGCTCTTTCCGGTGAGGCAGGCAAGTTTGAAGTGGCCAACAAGGCCGCCGAGCTGATTCGTCGGGTACCGGAAGGTTTCACTCGCGAGGGGTTGATTACCCGACTTTCCAGCATGATGCGTTGGGGAGAAAACAAGCAGCGGATTGCCGAGCTGTTTGCCCGCAACAGCCAGCCCAAGGTGGAAGTCAACAAACCCAAGGCGACCAAACTGACGCCGATCCGCAGGGCTCTGGCCCTGATGGTGCAGTATCCGGCGATCACCGCCGAGCTGCCGGCCATGCCCGAGTTGGCCGGGCTGCGCCTGCAGGGGATCCCTTTCCTGCTGCAACTGCACCAGCAGATCCTGATCCAGCCGGGAGTGACAACGGGTATCCTGCTGGAGCATTGGCGCGGCACAAAAGAGGGAGAAATACTTGCCCAGCTGGCGATGCATGACCTGTTTGAAGAGGTAAAGCTCGACCAGGAGCCCGATATTCTGGGAGAATTACAGGATACCTTTGTCGGTTTCATCAACCTTTTCCTGAAGCAACGGATCGAAGAATTGCAGGCCAAGGTGGTGCAGGAAGGGCTAAGCTCTGAGGAAACTCAGGAGCTGATGATGCTGATCAGAGAGGTGCAGATTGAGAAAAGAAATGAGAGTGGGGCTTGATATTTGAGTGAGCAGTCCCAATATGAATAGCGTTGCCCGAATCGACGGGATTGAAAGCAAACACTTTATAACCACCTGGCCCCGACAACACTGCGGGCAGGGGTTTCTCATGACCGACGCCGCAACCAGACATAGCATGTCTGGCGGTTTTCTATTAGAATTGGCTATTTGCGCAGCAGCGCACTGTACGCGCAACCTAGCAACACCAACCGGATGAGTTCTATGGAGCAAACCCCGCAGTCTCAGCTTAAACTCCTCGTTGCCAAAGGTAAAGAACAGGGCTACCTGACCTATGCCGAGGTGAACGATCACCTCCCGCAAGACATTGTCGATTCAGACCAGATCGAAGACATCATCCAGATGATCAACGATATGGGCATTCAAGTGGTTGAAAACGCTCCGGATGCCGATGACCTTATCATGGCTGAAGGTGGTACCGCCGATGAGGACGCTGCCGAAGCAGCGGCCCAGGCTCTGGCATCTGTTGAATCTGAGATTGGTCGCACGACCGATCCCGTCCGCATGTACATGCGGGAAATGGGTACCGTCGAACTGCTGACCCGCGAAGGCGAGATCGACATCGCCAAGCGGATTGAAGACGGTATCAACCAGGTACAAAGCTCCGTCGCCGAGTACCCTGAAGCCATCACCTATCTGCTCGAACAGTACGACAAGTACGAAGCCGAGCAGCTTCGCCTGTCCGACATCATCTCCGGCTTCATCGATCCGAACGAAGTGGATGACGTGGCACCGACCGCCACTCATATCGGCTCCGAGCTCAGCGAGGACGACCTCGCCGACGAAGACGAAGATGAGGACGAAGACGAAGACGAAGACGGTGACAACTCCGACGATGATGGCGACGGTGGCCCGGATCCGGAAGTCGCTCGCGAGAAATTCGGCGAACTGCGTGCCCAGTACGAGGTGACTCGTCTCTCCATTCAGCAGAATGGCCGTGCCCACGACGACACCCAGAATGCCATCGCCCAGCTGGCCGATGTCTTCCGTCAATTCCGCCTGATGCCCAAGCAGTTCGATCGCCTGGTCAACAACATGCGGGAGATGATGGAGCGTGTCCGCGTGCAGGAACGCATCATCATGAAGCTCTGCGTTGAGCAGGCCAAGATGCCGAAGAAGACCTTCGTCGCGGCCTTCACCAACAACGAGTGCGAAACTGCCTGGTTCGAATACCAGAAGCAGGCCGGCAAGGCGTGGTCTCCCCGCCTGCTCGAGATGGACGAAGAAGTACTGCGTTCCATCGGCAAGCTGCAGCAGATCGAAGAAGAGACCGGTCTGTCCATCGCCCAGATCAAGGACATCAACCGCCGCATGAGCATTGGTGAGGCCAAAGCCCGCCGTGCGAAGAAAGAGATGGTTGAGGCCAACTTGCGTCTGGTTATCTCCATCGCCAAGAAGTACACCAACCGCGGTCTGCAGTTCCTGGATCTGATCCAGGAGGGCAACATCGGTCTGATGAAGGCGGTCGACAAGTTCGAATATCGTCGCGGCTACAAGTTCTCGACCTATGCCACCTGGTGGATCCGTCAGGCCATTACCCGCTCCATCGCGGATCAGGCCCGTACCATCCGTATCCCGGTGCACATGATCGAGACCATCAACAAGCTCAACCGTATCTCCCGCCAGATGCTGCAGGAGATGGGTCGTGAACCGAACCCGGAAGAGCTGGCCATGCGCATGGGCATGCCGGAAGACAAGATCCGCAAGGTACTGAAAATCGCCAAGGAGCCCATCTCCATGGAGACGCCCATCGGTGATGATGAAGACTCCCACTTGGGCGACTTCATCGAAGATACCACCCTGGCTCTGCCAGCGGATGCGGCCACCAGCGAGAGCCTGCGCAACGCGACCCGCGAAGTGCTGGCCGGGCTGACCGCACGGGAAGCCAAGGTACTGCGCATGCGCTTCGGTATCGACATGAACACCGACCACACCCTCGAGGAAGTGGGCAAGCAGTTCGACGTCACTCGTGAGCGTATCCGTCAGATCGAAGCCAAGGCCCTGCGCAAACTGCGCCATCCGAGCCGCTCGGAAGTGCTGCGCAGCTTCCTGGACGAGTAGTCCCGGGTTCTGTCAGCCTGACATAGCAACAAAAAGCCCCGCCATGCGGGGCTTTGTTTTATCCGTGCTGGCATGGGCGTGAAGAGGGGTCATGGAACCGCTTGAATATGGATGAAATCTCGCCAAGTGGTTGATCTGACTATGGACGGGGTATCCGCCATCCCCTATAATCCACGCCGCTAACCAGCATCAATGGCCCCTTAGCTCAGTTGGTCAGAGCAGTCGACTCATAATCGATTGGTCGTGGGTTCAAGTCCCCCAGGGGCCACCATTTTCAGAAAAAGCCGCTCTTTTGAGCGGCTTTGTCGTTTCTGGCGTTCACCAGCGTCTGTCCAGATCCTCGGCATAGAGTGCCATCGCGCGCCGGTAGGGAAGCAAGGCGGGATCCGTGGTGGTGGTCGCGAGGATCCCCAGCAGCGTCTCCATCCCCTCCTTGCTGCGCCCCAGGTTGTAGCAGGTCATGGCGCGAAACACCTTGAACTCCACGGCATCGGGGAAGCGGACCAAGGCCTCGTCAAAGGTGGCCAGCGCCTCGGCATGACGGCCCGTGGTGCGATAGGAGCTGCCAAGTCCAAGCAGGGCCCCGCGCAGCGACGCCTCGCCAAGCCCCAGCGACACTGCCTTCTGATAGAGCGGAATGGCCTGGGCCTCTCGCCCCAGCATGTCGTGCAGTCCGGCCACTTCGTAATGCAGCTCGGCATGGGCCGGGTGCGCGATGAGTTGCAGCAGACCGTGCTGGCGGGCTTCCTCGATCCGTCCCTCGGCCTTGAGGGTGTTCAACTGTTTCATATGTGCTCCTGCATGGGGATGAAGGAGCAGTATGCCTGCCGACAGGCTGGCGGGGAACGGGTCATGGGGCCATGAAAAAGGCCTCCCGCCGATGGCGGGAGGCCTGGTTCGGCGCCGGGGCAAAATGGCCCTAGCGTGTGTCCAGCCTTACTGGGCGCTCAGGCTGTAGGCCAGGGTCTGGTCGTTGAAGCGCACCACATAGGCACCGACCACTGCCGTGGTGATGTCTGCCCCGGCCAGCTCGGCCACGCCATCCTTGTTGGTGTCGCCGTAGTTCTGGGTCCAGTCCCCCTTGACGTCGAACTTGAAGCGCTGGCCACCGTTCCCATCACCGCTGCCGGTGAAGGTGACGCTGGCCTGCCAGAGGTGATCCCCGACCAGGGACATGGGGGTGGTGCCCCAGTTGTTGGTGGTGCCGCGAATGTTGAGGCTGGCGACATTCTTGGCATAGGTGACGCTCACCGGAGTCAGGCTGTATTGCAGTGTCTGATCGTTGAAACGTACCCGGTACTGGCCGATGACCGGGGTGAGGATGTCACTGCCGTTCAGTTCGGCCACGCCGTCCTTGTTGGTGTCGCCGTAGTTCTGGGTCCAGTCCCCCTTGACGTCGAATTTGAAGCGCTGGTTGGTCTGACCGTCGAAGGTGACCAGGGCTTCCCACTGATTGTCGGCGATCAGCGTCATGGCAAGGGATCCCCAGGCATTGGGGGTGCCGCGGAAGTTCAGGGTGGGCAATACGCTGGCGTAGGTGCCGTTGTCGTCGGTGACGGTCACGGTGGCGCTGGCACTGGCGGTCAACCCTTCCGCATCGGTCACGGTGACCGTCACGGTATGGGTACCCGGGGTATCGAACCTGACCGTCTCCGTGGCGGCGGTGCCCCCGCTGGACCAGCTGTAGCTCACCACGCCCCCGTCGTCGCGGGAGGCGGAGGCATCGAACACCACGCTCTCACCCGCCTTGACGCTGAGGGTCTTGGGAGAGAGGGCGGCGACCGGCGCCTGGTTGCTGGTGAGGGGGGTGACCGTGTAGCGCAGATCACTTTCGTTCAGGGTGATGCGGTAGCTGCCCGCCCCGCTGACCAGGATATCCTTGCTGCTGCCCTTGTCGGCTATGCCATCCCCTTCGTTGTCGCCGTAGTTCTCGGCCCAGTTGCCGAAGACGTCGAACTTGAAGCGCTGGGCACCGGTGGCGTCACCGTTGCCGGTCAGGGTGAGGGTGGCGGACCAGACACGGTTGGCATCGACGGTCATGGGGGTGTTGCCCCAGGCGTTGTGGGTACCGCGCAGGTTCATGCTGCTGAACTTGTTGCCCGGCAGGACGGAACCGCCGCAGGGGCTGGCCTTGGTGCAACCGGCGATGATGGCGGCCGCCTTCATGCCGGGGACGTTCAGGCTGGCCTTGCCGCTGCCATCGACGGTGACATAACCGCCGCTGCAGTAGTCATTGCCCCCCAGGAGGTTGCAGTACTCGCCGGCCGGCAGGCCGGTCTGCACCGAGGCCACCAGGCTGCCGCTCTCGTTGTTGATGGCGACGAAGCCCTTGTCACCGCGGCTGAAGGCTATCTGGTTGTTGCCGTTGTCCCACCAGTTGCTGACGGGCTGGCCTTCGGTCCGGTTGTGGAACAGGGCCATGTTCATGATGGTCGGTCGGCGCTGTTCGCAGTTCCACTGGCTGTCCGTGCAGGGCGTGCTGCCCGGCGCCCCCTTGTCGGTTTCATAGGTGCCCATGTTTTCAAAGCGATAGCCCGACATCACCTGCTTCCAGCCATAGGGCCAGGCCATCATGAAGGTGTTGGCCAGATCGTAGCGGGCACCGCTCATGAAGGTGAGCATGCCGCCACCGCCGTGGCCGCGTTCGCGGTCGTGGTTGACCACGAAGACGAAGGCCTTGTTGGAGGGGAGCAGGCCCCAGCTCTCGCCCAGGGTCTTGAGGTTCTTGATCTGGCCGTTGAAGTTGGCGGCGAGATCGGTGCCGTATTTGAAGTCGGTGACGGTGTCGATATAGGTGTAGCGGCCCGGCTGAATGTCGGGGGACTCCCCGCCTGCGCCGATCACCTCCAGGTAGGCCCTGGGGCTGCCCGCCTTGTCGAGGATGGCCTTCACATCGGCCGGCGCCATGTGCTTGGCCGCATCGATGCGAAAGCCCGCCACGCCCCAGCCGAGCAGGGTCTTCATGTAGGTGGCGATCTGATCCTGGACGTAGGATGAGCCGGTATTGAGGTCCGGCATGCCGTAGAGGGCGCCGTTCCAGACGTTGTTGCTGTCGCCGTAGTTGGTGATGTCGCCGCTGTGGTGGAAGTCGTTGTAGCCGAACTGGGGATATTGGTATTGCCCCGAGTTGTAGCTGCCGCCGCCGGTGGCGGTGCCCGAACCCGATGCCAGCTGGTTGAAGACGGCGTCGGCATAGACCTTGACCCCGGCCGCGTTGCAGCGGGCGATCATGCTCCTGAGCTCTGCCTCGCTACCGCCGAAGCTGTTGAAATTCTTGAAGCTGACCGGTTGATAGACGGTCCACCAGACCTGGCTGCCCTGCTTGTGCTCGGCGGGTGGGGTGATCTGGACGCCACCGAACCCCTTGGGCCCGAGCACGGTCTCGCACTCGTTGGCGATGTCGTTGAACTTCCATTGGAACAGGTGAACCATGACTCCTTCGGCGCTGGCAGTGTGGCTGAAAGAGCCGAGTGCCGCCGCCAGCAGGGCGGTTCGAAACAGTGTGTTGTGCATGACGATTTTCCCTTCGATCTTGTTATTGACGTATCACTGTCGTGTAGTCGAACGGACAACAAACAACCTCGTTCAGCTCCGTAGCATTCATGAAATCGATGTGGTTGAAAATCGAACAAGCTGAATTAATTAAGAAATGTGAATGAAAATGCTTTCATGCCATTCGGTGGCAGCAGGAGGATGCAGAGGGGAGCAGATCGGTGCGAGATCCCGTCAAGCGGGTAGCGAAGGGGATGAACAAGGGCCCCGCAGGGCCCCGTGAACGTTCAGACGTTGGGTTCCTGCTGCCCGGCACTGGCCCGGGCACGACGCCCTGGCAGCATGCGGGTGACCAGGTTGCTGCGCTGGCGCCAGGAGGTGTAGGCGATGGCGCACAGGTGCAGGGCGATCATGCCCTGCAGTGCCCAGGTGCACCACTCGTGCCAGTCGTCCGCCCCCAGATCGAAGCCGGTCTCGGTGTTCTGGAACCAGCCGGTCCCTGCGGTGGCGAGTACCAGCAGCCAGAGTGCCCAGACCGCCAGCTTGCCGCTGCCGTGATGGCCCGGGGTGGGCGGGGTCCGTTCGCGCAGGGCGTCGGCCTGATGGCGAAAATCCTCCCGGCTCGGGATGAGGGCGCGCAGGCGGGCGTGGCCGCGAGCGAAGGTGAGCCCCCACAGCAGGCGTATGCCGATGAGCACCATGACGGCGTATCCCATCCGCTCGTGCCACTCCTCGCCCGCCTCGTTGAGCCAGAGGTTGCCGATACAGATGGCCGCCACACCCCAGTGGGTGAGGCGCACCAGAGCATCCCAGTGGAAGGGATCAGCCTTTTTGCTTGGCATAGTTGTGGTACTCCTTCTTCAGGTCGTTGACCTTGGCCAGGTGCTCGCGCGCCTTGGCTTCGTCACCGGCCTTGAGGGCTGCCAGGCTGGCATCCAGCTCGGTCTGCACTTCGGTCATGCCTTCCAGGAACTTCTCCTTCTTGGCGGCGGGCATGTTCTTGCCCTTGGCGACGTCCAGCTGGGCCTTCATCTCCTTGATGTATTTCTCCATGGTGGCCGCGTCGTCGGCCTTGACGGCCTGCTTGTAGTTGAAGCCGATCTTCTTCATCGGCTGCTCCAGATCGCCGGCCATGGCAGGCAGGGCCATCAGGCCAAACATCAGGGGCAGCAGCAGGGGACGCACAGTTTTCAGCATGGGATTTCCTTATGAAACGACGAGATTGCAGGTTGTTATAGCACTCATTTGAGTGCGGTTTCACGCATCATGATGCCATGAAAGGGCGATCATTGTATGAAGAAAGTGCGACCAATTGTGACGAATTGTGCAGGGGATTGCTGTGGGAATGTAGCCGAAAGAGAACGGCCACCGGATCTCGCCTCCGGCAGGGATACAAGGGCGCGCATCTGGTCCGGGAAGGGGCCCGCAGGCAGTGAATCATGCTGCCATTATTTATCACACATCGGTTTTTTAAAGTCAGGTGAGTTTTTCAGGTGTTTTTGTTTTTGAAAGCCACCACCCATGGACGATTCCACTGCTCGCACAGACACCGTGCAACAAAAAAAGGGCCCGCAGGCCCTTTGAGTGATCGGGATCCGGCCCTTATTCGGCCTGCTCGCGCTCGATGGCACGCCAGCCGATGTCCTTGCGATAGAAGATGCCGTCCCACTGGATGCGACCAGCCAGGGCATAGGCCCGCTGCTGGGCTTCCTGCACCGTGTGGCCGAGGGCGGTGGCGCACAGCACGCGGCCACCCTGGGTCAGGCTGGTGTGCCCTTCCAGGCGGGTGCCTGCATGGAACACCTTCTCCCCTGCCACTTCGTCCACCGGCAGGCCGCTGATGGGGTGGTTGCTGCCGTAGTCGCCGGGATAGCCACCCGCTGCCAGCACCACGCCGATGGCGGCACGGGGGTCATAGACGGCTTCCTTCTGATCCAGCTGGCCGGCACAGGCGGCGAGGCAGAGATCCACCAGATCGGACTGCATCCGCAGCATGATGGGCTGGGTTTCGGGGTCGCCGAAGCGGCAGTTGAACTCGATCACCTTGGGGTTGCCCTCGGCATCGATCATCAGGCCGGCGTAGAGGAAGCCGGTGTAGACGTTGCCCTCGGCCGCCATGCCGCGCACGGTCGGCATGATCACCCGCTCCATCACGCGTTGGTGCACTTCGTCGGTCACCACGGGCGCCGGGGAGTAAGCCCCCATGCCGCCGGTGTTGGGGCCGGTGTCGCCATCGAAGGCGCGCTTGTGATCCTGGCTGGTGGCCATGGGCAGCACGTGCTCGCCGTCCACCATGACGATGAAGCTTGCCTCTTCCCCGTCCAGGAACTCCTCGATCACCACCCGGGCGCCGGCATCGCCGAAGGCATTGCCGGAGAGCATGTCACGCACCGCCGCTTCCGCCTCGTCGAGGGTCATGGCGACGATCACCCCTTTGCCGGCGGCCAGACCGTCGGCCTTGATGACGATGGGGGCGCCCTTCTCGCGCAGATAGGCCAGCGCCGGCTCCACCTCGGTGAAGTTCTGGTAATCGGCGGTGGGGATGGCGTGGCGGGCCAGGAAGTCCTTGGTGAAGGCCTTGGAGCCTTCGAGCTGGGCGGCGGCGGCGGTCGGGCCGAAGATGGTCTGATCGGCGGCGCGGAAGGCATCGACCACCCCTTTCACCAGGGGGGCTTCCGGTCCGACGATGGTGAGACCGATCTGGTTCGCCTTGGCGAAGGCCAGCAGGCCCTCGATGTCGGTGGCCTGGATGGCGACGTTCTCGATGCCCGGCTCAAGCTGGGTGCCCGCATTGCCCGGTGCCACGAAGACCTGGGTCACCAGGGGGGAGTGTTTGGCCTTCCAGGCCAGGGCGTGTTCACGGCCGCCGTTGCCAATGATCAGTACTTTCATCGTCTCGCTCGCTTCTGTCTGAGTTCACTGGCGCTGCGGTGGCAACCTGCCAGTGGAAAGGATCCGGTGCTAAAGAGGCAGGGCCGCCATCGGCGGCCCTGGGCTGTCAGTGACGGAAATGACGCATGTTGGTGAACACCATGCACATGCCGTGTTCGTTGGCGGCGTCGATCACCTCCTGGTCGC
This sequence comes from Aeromonas sp. 62-46, assembly GCF_001898585.1. NCBI lineage: Bacteria > Pseudomonadati > Pseudomonadota > Gammaproteobacteria > Aeromonadales > Aeromonadaceae > Aeromonas > Aeromonas sp. 62-46. The sequence continues at coordinate 77,443 of NZ_MKUI01000014.1, forward strand.
GCATCGAGCCACCTGGCTGGATGACGCAGGAGATGCCCGCGGCAGCGGCGGCATCGATGCCGTCGCGGAACGGGAAGAAGGCGTCGGAGGCCATGACGGAGCCCGCCACGGTCAGCCCTTCATCCTCGGCCTTGATGCCGGCGATCTTGGCAGAGTAGACGCGGCTCATCTGGCCGGCGCCCACGCCGATGGTCTGGCCGTTCTTGGCGTAGACGATGGCGTTGGATTTGACGAACTTGGCGACCTTCCAGCAGAACAGCAGATCCTGCAGCTCGGCCTCGGTGGGCTGACGCTGGCTGACCACGGTCAGATCCCCCAGCGTCACCATGCCCAGATCGCGCTCCTGCACCAGCAGGCCGCCGTTGACGCGCTTGAAGTCAAAGCCTTGCGCCGGGGCAGTCCACTGGCCGCACTCCAGCAGGCGCACGTTCTGCTTGGCGGCGACCGCCTCGCGGGCTGCCTGGCTGATGCTGGGGGCGATGATCACTTCCACGAACTGGCGGGCGACGATGGCCGCGGCGGTCTCGCCGTCCAGTTCGCGGTTGAAGGCGATGATGCCGCCAAAGGCCGAGGTGGGGTCGGTCTGGTAGGCGCGATCGTAGGCTGCCAGCAGGTCGTCACCGATGGCGACGCCGCAGGGGTTGGCATGCTTGACGATGACGCAGGCCGGTTCGCTGAACTCCTTCACGCACTCCAGCGCCGCATCGGTGTCGGCAATGTTGTTGTAGGAGAGGGCCTTGCCCTGCAGCTGGATGGCGCTTGCCACCGAGCCCGGCGCGGCCTGCTCTTCGGCGTAGAAGGCGGCAGCCTGGTGGCTGTTCTCGCCGTAGCGCATGTCCTGCTTCTTGATGAACTGGCTGTTGAAGGTGCGGGGGAAGCGGGACTCTTCGTCGCCTTCCTTGTTTTCGCCGTAGGAGGGCACCAGGGTGCCGAAGTAGTTGGCGATCATGCCATCGTAGGCGGCGGTGTGCTCGAAGGCGGCGATGGCCAGATCGAAGCGGGTGGAGAGGGTCAGGCTGTTGCCGTTGCCATCCATCTCGGCGATGACGCGGTCATAGTCGGAGGCCTTGACGACGATGGTGACGTCCTTGTGGTTCTTGGCAGCGGAGCGGACCATGGTCGGGCCGCCGATGTCGATGTTCTCGACGGCGTCTTCCAGGGTGCAGCCGGGCTTGGCCACGGTGGCGGCGAAGGGATAGAGGTTGACGACGACCATGTCGATGGGGGAGATAGCGTGCTCGGCCATGATGGCGTCATCCCGGTCGCGACGGCCGAGAATACCGCCGTGTACCTTGGGATGCAGGGTCTTGACCCGGCCGTCCATCATCTCGGGGAATCCGGTGTAGTCGGACACCTCGGTCACCGGCAGGCCCGCATCGGCCAGCAGCTTGGCGGTACCACCGGTGGAGAGCAGGGCCACACCACGCGCGTCGAGTGCCTTGGCAAATTCCAGGATGCCAGTCTTGTCAGACACACTCAGCAGTGCACGGCGAATGGGTCGAGCTTGTTCCATCACACTATCGTCCTCAGCATAACGGGGACCGTTCCATGGGAGGCGAGGCTCAACACACAGAGAGTCCCCAAATAAATGGAAGTGGGGGATTTCGCAAACCACTCTCGCCCGGGGCGGCCGTTGGCAAAAGCGTTTTAGGAAATGCCCGCTTGACGCGACGCTCTCTTGTGGGCGCGTATTCTACACAAAAAATGTGACCTGTGGTGGATTTTTTAAAGAGACAAACCCTTGTGGGATGCGGCGTTAAACGTTTTCTGGTGAATTTTTGTGAAACGTTTGTCTTTTCAGTGTTTTGGGGATAAATGGCCGGCAAGTGAGGGGTTAGCTGCTGCTTTCCTGCCTTTGACTGGCAATCGCCGGGCAAAGAGGTGATAGTGGAGGCCGGTTTATATTGAGTACCATGTCGGGAATGTCATGCGGGGGGAGAGGACCATGTATCGGATCGGTGAACTGGCCAAGGCGTGTGGGGTGAAGGCCGACACCCTGCGCTTTTACGAGAAGAACGGCCTCATCTCGCCGGGCATTCGCAACGAATCCGGTTATCGCCTCTACGGGGAGCAGGACAGGCGGCGGCTGGAGTTCATCATCCGCGCCAAGTCGGTGGGCTTTTCCCTCGCGGACATCGGCGAGCTGCTCACCCTGGACACCAACAAGGCCAAGGTCACCTGCCAGGAGGTGAAGGCGGTGGCCGACACCAAGCTCGAACAGGTGGAGCAGAAACTCCTGGAGCTGACCCGTTTTCGCGAGAACCTGAAGGCCCTCTCCGACATCTGCTGCGGCGGCCCGCGCTCGGCGGAGCACTGCGCCATCCTCGAGACCCTGGAGTCCGGCGCCCCTTCCCGCCACGAGCACCACGACCATGAGCACTGAGCTGCGCCGGCCCCGGGTCTCCGCCTTTCTCGCCCTCTCCCTCGACGGTTTCATCGCCGGGGAGGGGGGCGATCTGGCATGGCTGGCCCCCTATGGTGGTGACGGGCCGGAGGAGACCGGCTACAGCGCCCTGATGGCGAGCGCGGACACCCTGCTGATGGGGCGCAACACCTACGATATCGTGAGCGCCTTTCCCGAGTGGCCCTACGGGGACAAGCCGCTGGTGGTACTGACCCACAGGCCCGCCGACCCCCGTCCTCGGGTCGCGTTCAGGCAGGGGGCGCTGGCGCAGGTGCTGGACGAGTTGTGGCAGGGGGGAAGCCGTCACCTCTATCTGGATGGCGGGGAGCTGGTGAGGCAGGGTCTGCAGGGTGCCCTGGTGGACGAGCTGACCCTGTTCTGGGTACCGGTCACCCTGGGGGGCGGGGTGCCGCTCTTTGCAGGATCCCTGCCCGGCGCGCTGAGACCGGTGTCGAGCGCCGTGCTGCCAAGCGGCCTGGTGCGGGTCGTCTATCACCCCGCCTGACAGCTTGCACGGGGGAGGCAAGAGGTGCACAATCGGCGCGTTTTTCGCCACCTGCCCTTCCAGACAGGGACGACAGGCAAACACGACAACCCCATCAAGGAGCCCATATGGCCAAGAAGAAGGTGACCTGTGTCACCGCCGAACCCGCCTGCGAACATCAGCGCGGCATCATTCAGGACAACCACCTCAAGGCACTGGTGACCTCCCCCCTGTTCCAGGCCCGGGTCGAGCCGAGCAAGAAGGGCAAGGGCAGCTATCAGCGCAAGGCCAAGCACGGCAAGCGGTGGGAGCCCGGCCAACAGCGGATGGTTAGCGTCTGCTGTTGAGCGGGTTTCTGCCGCAAGGCATCAGTTAACACAATCAGGGCGCCAATGGCGCCCTGATTGTTGTTCTATTCGCTGGTGCTGACTTGCGGTCTTGACGCAAGAGAGTGAACCCGTGCTCACTCGTCCATAAAGAGTTCGAGCAGCACGTTGAGATAGCGATGCCCGAGGGGGGTGAGCTGCCAGCTGTCGCCAAGATCCTCGATCAGCTCCTTGGTCCGGGCGATGGCGAGCATGGTCTCTACCCGCTCCAGCGGTAGCCCCGTGAAGGCCTCGAACTCCGCCTTGGGGGCGGGTTCAAACAATCTGAACCGATTCATGAAGTACTCGAGCGGCAGATCGTCCGCGCTCACCTGCCATTGGCTGTCCAGATAGGGGCGGCTCGGATCCAGATAACCTTTCGGATGCTTCACCTTGGCGGTGCGCAGGATCTGCTGGTTGGCAAGATCCGTCACCTTGCCGTGGGCGCCGCAGCCGATCCCCAGATAGTCGCCAAAGCGCCAGTAGTTGAGGTTGTGGCGGCATTGATACCCCTCTTTGGCATAGGCCGAGATCTCGTACTGCTGATAGCCCTTGGCGGTCAGCATGGCGTGGCCCTGCTCGTAGATGTCCCACAGGGTGTCATCTTCCGGCAATGTGGGGGGTTTGGAGGCGAATGCCGTGTTCGGCTCTATGGTGAGCTGATACCAGGAGAGGTGCGGCGGCGCGCAGTCGATGGCCTGCTGCAGGTCATAGAGCGCATCGTCCAGGCTCTGATCCGGCAGGCCGTGCATCAGATCCAGGTTGAAAGTGGGAAGCGCGATGGCGTGGGCCAGTTCGGCGGCCTTGCGCGCCTCCTCGGGGCCGTGGATGCGGCCGAGCCGGGTCAATTTCTCCTGCTGGAAGCTCTGTACCCCGATGGAGATGCGGTTGATACCGGCCCGCTGGAAGCCGGCGAACTTGTCCGCCTCCACCGTGCCCGGGTTGGCCTCCATGGTGATCTCGCAGTCCGGGGCGAGGGCGATGCGTGCGCGCACCCCGTCCAGCAGCGCCTGCATGGCGTCGACGGAGAGCAGGCTCGGCGTGCCGCCACCGATAAAGATGGAGGAGAGGGGGCGCCCCTGGGCCCAGTGCAGATCCTGCTCCAGATCCTCCAGCAGGGCCGCCACGTACTCGAGGTGGGGCAGTTCCCCCTTCTGGGCGTGGGAGTTGAAGTCGCAGTAGGGGCACTTCTGGACGCACCAGGGCACGTGGATATAGAGGGAGAGGGGCGGCAGTTGCAGCATGAGATTTCCAGTATTCAACAATCAAAAGGGGTCGGGTGGCCCTGGTTGTCGGTGACAACGGGCGGGGCGCCGCGAACGAAACGGGGGCCGACGGCCCCCATTGTAGATGACAACGCGGCGGGAGACAGCGCTTTAGTTGACCGCCGCCAGGGCCGCTTTGAGCTTGGCCAGCGCCTGGCCACGGTGGCTGAGCTGGTTCTTGAGCTCCGCCGGCATCTGGGCCGAGGTGCAGTCGTGATCGGGGACGAAGAACACCGGGTCGTAGCCAAAGCCGTGCTGGCCGCGCGGCTCGTCGATGATCATCCCTTCCCAGCTGGCCTGGCAGATAATGGGGGTGGGATCGTCGGCGTGGCGCATGTAGACCAGCACGCACCAGAAGCGGGCGCTTTTCAGGTAATCCGGCGCGCCCTTGAGCTCGGCCAGCAGCTTGTCGATGTTCTCCTTGTCGCTGGCACCGGCACCGGCAAAACGGGCGGAGTAGACGCCGGGGCGGCCGTGCAGCAGATCCACTTCCAGGCCGGAGTCGTCGGCCACGGCGGGCAGGCCGGTGACGCGGGCGGCGTGGCGGGCCTTGATGATGGCATTCTCGACGAAGGTGGTGCCGGTCTCGTCGGCATCGGAGACTGCAAACTCGCTCTGCGGGATCACCTGGATCTTCATATCGGCCAGCATGGCGGCCAATTCCTTCACCTTTTTCTGGTTCCCTGTTGCCAGGACAAGCTTGTTCATCACACACCTCCGCAAAAATAATCTGCGCATTCTATGCGGGGGAGGGGTTTAGTAAAAGCGCCAATTGCCCGGGATCCGGTGCCAACGGGGGATCCTGGTTCCACCCCCTGAGAGGTAGAAGAGATACATGTTTCCAGCAGGGAATAACCGAAGTGATTAAATACCATTTCAATTCATTACTCTGAGTCAGTAGACTCGCGGCCCAATCGATATTCCTAGGGCTTGAGGTGACTGATGCCATTGATTCTTTTGCTTGTACTCCTGGTGTTGTTCAGCCCGCTGGCCATCGACATCTATCTGCCTGCCATCCCCCAGATGGCCGAGCAGCTGGGGGCCGAAGTGACCCTGATGCAGGGCACCATCACCTGGTTCCTGTTCAGCATGGGGCTGGGGCAACTGCTGGTGGGGCCGCTGGCCGATCGCTACGGGCGCAAACCCATTGCCCTGGGGGGCGTGCTGCTCTATGGCCTGAGTGCCCTGGCAGCCGGCTTTGCCGCGAGCCTCGGCGAGCTGATGCTGGCGCGAGTGCTGCAAGGCTTCGGGGCCTGCGCCACCTCGGTGGCCGCCTTCTCGGTGGTCCGTGACAGCTATGGCCCCAAGAAGAGCGGTCAGATGATCTCCTATCTGAACGGTGCCATCTGCTTCATCCCCGCACTGGCGCCCCTGCTGGGTGGCTGGCTCACCGCCAAGGCGGGCTGGTCGGCGAACTTCTGGTTCATGGCGGGTTACGCCGTCGTGGTCGGCAGCTGGCTGCTGTGGCGGATGCCGGAAACCCGCCCTGAGGAGACCAGCAGTGCTGGCCCGCTCATCAGTTGGTCCCGCTACAGCCCGGTGCTGCGCTCCCCGAGCTTCCTGTTCAACGCGGCGCTGTGCATGCTGGCGATGGCGGTGATCCTCGCCTACGTGACGGCGGCGCCGGTACAACTGATGGTAACCCTGGGGCTGGACATGAGTGGCTTCAGCTACTGGTTTACCGCCAATGCGGCCCTCAACATCCTGGCCTGCTTCCTGGCCCCGCGCTTCATCGCCCGGGTAGGGCCAAGACGGACCCTGCGCATCGGCCTGCTGGTGGTGCTGCTCTCCGCCATCACCCTGACCCTGGCCATGCACATCCCGCACCCGCTGGCCATGATGGGCCCGGTGTTCCTCTCCAGCATCGGCTTTGCGATGATCCTGGGCGCCGCCGCGGGTATGGCGCTGGCCCCCTTCGGCCACTGCGCCGGGACTGCGGCCGCCCTGCTCGGCCTGTTCCAGATGAGCGGCTCCGGCGCCCTGGTGGGGATCACCGGTTGGCTGATGCCGGATCCCCTGAGCCAGCTGGCCCTGCACATGTGGCTGCTGCTGCCCCCGCTGGTGATGCTGATGACCCGCCAGGGCCGGCGCTTGTGTTTGCAATAAATCCTGTGCTCTGATGAGCACACTCAGGGGGCCTTGAGCCCCCTTCTCTTTTTCAGGCGACCCGCCTGCCTCGCATGATCACAGACCCGTGGAGAAAACCGGATGAGCCACACAATCAACGCCGCCCTGGTGGGATACGGCTTCGCAGGACAGACCTTTCACGCCCCCTTCCTGGCCACGACCCCGGGCCTGACCCTGCGCTGGGTGGTGAGCCGGGATGCCGCCAAGGTACAGGCCGCGTTGCCCGGCACCCGGGTCGGCACCCTGGAGCAGGTGCTGGCCGATGACAGCCTCGATCTGGTGGTGATCGCCACCCCCAACGACACCCACGCCCCCATCGCTCGCGAGGCCCTGCTGGCGGGCAAGCACGTGGTGATCGACAAGCCGTTCGCCCTGGATCTGGCCGAAGCGAAGGCGCTGGTCGAGTTGGCGGAGAAGCAGCAGCGGCTGCTCAGCATCTTCCACAACCGACGCTGGGACGGGGACTTCCTCACGGTGCGCCGTCTGCTGGCGGAGGGGGCGCTGGGGCAAGTCGCCCAGTTCGAATCCCACTTCGACCGTTATCGCCCCGAGGTGCGCCAGCGCTGGCGCGAGGCGGGCGGCCCGGGCTCCGGTCTCTGGTTCGATCTCGGCCCTCATATCCTCGATCAGTCGCTCCAGCTGTTCGGTCAGCCGGACTGGTTGCAGGCGGATCTGGGCAAGCAGCGCCCCGGGGCCCTGGCGGACGACTACTTCCATGTGGTGCTGGGTTATGGCGAGATGCGGGTCATTCTGCACGGCAGTTGTCTGGTGTCGGCCGTGATGCCCCGCTTCGTGGTGCACGGCAGTCAGGGCTCCTTCATCAAGTTCGGCATGGACGTGCAGGAGGAGCAGCTCAAGGAGGGCAAGCGGCCTCCGGCGGCGGACTGGGGCGTGGATCCCGCCCCCGGCCAGCTCAGCCAGATCCGGGACGGTCAGCTCGTGCAGCAGACCGTGGCTGGCGAGGCGGGGGACTACGGCGCCTACTATCGCGGCGTCTGCGCCGCCATCCGGGGAGAAGGGGAGAACCCGGTGCCGGCCGACGAGGCTCTGGCGGTGATGGCCTTGCTGGACCTGGCCCGGGAGAGCGACCAGCAGGGGCGGCGCCTGCCTTGTCAGAAGCTGTCTGACTGACGGCGTTATCCGGCAGCGCCGAGAGCCTGACAGAAAGACAATGGCTGACTGGCAATTGCCAGGTAATTGGCGATTTGTTGTGCGAATTTGGTGGTGAGTGGGTGTTTTATATTAATATTTGTCGTTGCAGCAGTGTTTCTTATCATGCCAACGAGAAAATATCATTGTGATACGCGTTTTCATCGGCCGCATATGGGGATATATTTCGCGCGCCTTCGGGCTCCAGCGGCCGGTGTGCCGACAGGAGCCGGGGCGTACAGTGATGGTCCCTGCACCATCTCTCCATCTTTTTTTGAGGGTATGCACATGAACAAAGTACTGGTAGCCGGTATCCTGGGTCTGATGTTGACCGCCTGTGGTCAGAAAGAAGAAGCTGCCGCTCCGGCTGCGACCCCGGCCGCAGACGTTGCTGCCACTGTCGAGAAAGCCGCTAGCGAAGCGTCTGCTACCGTCGAGAAGGCTGCTTCCGAAGCTTCCGCTACTGTCGAGAAGGCTGCCGCTGACGTGGCCACCAAGGCTGAAGCTGCCGTGAGCGATGCCAAGGCCAACTAAGCCAGCACCTCATTGAAAAACGGGCCCGGCGCACTCGCGCCGGGCCCGTTTTTTTATGGCCATGGCAGGGCGCTGCCCGGTCAGCCGAGGGGTTCCACCAGCAGGATGTGGGAGTCGGCCCCCACCACCTTGACCCGGCTGCCGGCCGGCAGCGGCGCGTTGCAGCGCACCGTCCAGACGGTGTCGTCCAGATGCACCCGGCTCATCCCCTGGCTGACCTCGTCCAGCAGGGTCAGCTCGCGGCCCATGTAGCTTTGCATCCGCTCGTTGATGGGAGCGGCGGCATCCAGCCCGGAGCGATCCCGGCGATGCTGCCAGCGCCACCAGGCCCAGGTGGTGAGCAGGGATTGCAGGGCGAAGAGCAGCAACTGCACCTGCCAGCCGAAGGGCCAGACCAGCAGCAAGAGTCCCACCTCCAGGGCGGCGATGCCGGTCCAGAGCAGAAAGCCCACCGACCCCATCACCTCGATGGCCAGCAGCACGAAGCCGAGCCCCAGCCAGTGCCAGTGGGTCAGCCCCTCGAACAGGGCTGTCATGATTTGCCCGCCTTGCCGTCTTTGTTGAACAGCTCGGCCATGCCCGCCACCGAGCCTATCAGGCTGCCCGCTTCCAGGGGCATCATGATGATCTTGCTGTTGGGGCCTTCACCGATGCGGGCCAGGGCCTCGGTGTATTTCTGGGCCACGAAGTAGTTGATGGCCTGCATGTCGCCCTCGGCGATCGCCTGGGAGACCATGTGGGTCGCCTTGGCTTCCGCCTCGGCGGCCCGCTCCCGCGCTTCGGCGGCGAGGAAGGCGGCCTGACGCTCACCCTCGGCTTTCAGGATCTGGGACTGCTTCTCCCCCTCGGCCTTCAAGATCTTGGACTGGCGCACCCCTTCGGCCTCCAGCACCTCGGCCCGCTTCTGGCGCTCGGCCTTCATCTGGGCGTTCATGGCTTCCACCAGGGCGAGGGGCGGGCGCACATCCTTGATCTCGATCCGGGTCACCTTGATGCCCCAGGGGGCGGTGGCGGCATCCATGGTGCGCAGCAGCTTCTCGTTGATGGTGTCGCGCTGGGAGAGCATTTCGTCCAGCTCCATGGCGCCGAGCACGGTCCGCATGTTGGTCATGGTGAGATTGCGGATGGCACTGGTGAGATCGTTGACCTCGTAGCCCGCCTTGCGGGCATCCACTACCTGCACGAAGCTGATGGCGTCGATGGTGACGTTGGCGTTGTCCCGGGAGATCACCTCCTGGGCCGGGATGTCCAGCACCTGCTCCATCATGATGATCTTGTGGCCGATGCGGTCGATGTAGGGGATCAGCAGGTTGAGGCCCGGGGAGAGGGTGCGGGTGTAGCGGCCGAAGCGCTCCACGGTCCAGTTGTAACCCTGGGGCACTATCTTGATGCCGGCACTCAGGGTGGCGAGTACCAGGAATATGAAGATCCCCAATACAATCAATGACTCATTCATGATTAAGCTCCTTATGAAACACTTTCACTAGCCTAGGGTCTGGTGCCATCCACCACAAGCAGATTCGCTTCTCTATTGCCGCCACACGGCTTTACTAATTACCAAAACGCATTAAAGAGCATTTTTTATTATTTTGAGGGATAAGCGCTCCTGCCTATAGTCGCCCCAGATGTCGCGATGCCGAGGAGCGGGCCCTGATGGATTATTTACCTATGTTTGCCAGGTTGGAAGGCCGCCCGGTACTGCTGGTGGGCGGGGGCGAGGTTGCCCTGCGCAAGGCGCGCCTGCTGCTGGCGGCAGGTGCCCGGATCACCCTGGTCTCTCCCGCGCTCGAGCCCGAGTTCCATGAATTTGCCGGTCGCTTCACCCATGTGGCGGCGCGTTTCGACCCGGCCCACCTGGCAGGGCAGATCCTGGTGGTGGCCGCGACCGACGATCTCGAGGTCAACGCCCTGGTCTACCAGAGCGCCACCGAGCGCGGTCTGTTCGTCAACCTGGTGGATGACCCCGAGCGCTCTAGCTTTATCTTCCCCTCCATCATCGATCGCAGCCCCATCGTGGTGGCCGTCTCCAGCGGCGGCAAGGCCCCCGTGCTGGTGCGCCTGTTGCGCGAGCGGCTCGAGAGCCTGCTGCCCCGCCATCTTGGCGGTCTGGCGGAGCTCTCCGGCCGGGTGCGCCGCCGGGCCAAGCAGGTGCTGGCCTCCCTCTCCGATCGCCGCCGCTTCTGGGAGCGCGCCTTTGCCTCCAACACCCTGGCCGGTCTGATTGAGAAAGCCGATTGGCAGGGTGCCGAGCAGTGGCTGAACGAGGGACTGGACAAAGCCCGTACCGAAGTGGGAGAAGTGGTGCTGGTAGGGGCGGGCCCGGGAGATCCTGGCCTGCTGACCCTCAAGGCGCTGCAACAGATCCAGCAGGCCGAAGTGGTGCTCTATGACCAGCTGGTCTCCCCCGAGATCCTGGACCTGGTGCGCCGCGACGCCACCCTGGTGTCGGTCGGCAAGAAGGCGGGTGCCCACAGCGTGCCCCAGGAAGAGACCAACCGCCTGCTGGTGGAATATGCCAAAGCGGGCAACCGGGTGGTGCGCCTCAAAGGGGGCGATCCCTTCATGTTCGGCCGTGGTGGCGAGGAGCTGGAAGTGCTGGCCGAGGAGGGCATCCCCTTCTCCGTGGTGCCCGGCATCACCGCCGCCGCCGGTGCCACCGCCTATGCGGGCATTCCGCTCACCCACCGCGACCATGCCCAGAGTGCCGTCTTCATCACCGGCCACTGCCAGAAGGAGGGCAAGGAGCCCGACTGGCAGCAGCTTGCGGCCACCAACCAGACCCTGGTCATCTACATGGGGCTGATGCGCTCCGAGCATATCCAGCAGCAACTGGTGAGCCATGGCCGACGCGCCGCCACCCCTATCGCCATCATCGAGCGGGGCACCACCGCCCGTCAGCGGGTGCTGACCGGCACCTTGGCGGATCTGGCCGAACTGGCCCAGCAGGCGGTGAGCCCCTCCCTCATCGTCATCGGTGAAGTGGTGGCACTGCGCCAGCAACTCGCCTGGTTTGGCGAACAGGGGCAAGGGCAGGAGGCAGAAAGCGGCCACGAGCTCAAGCTGGTGAGCCTGGCCTGAGAGGCGAGACCCGAATCGATTTGACGGTGCGGCCAAGGCGGCACCGAACTGAACCAACACCGCGCCCCGAGCAGGTGCGATAGCAATGAACCGAGGACCCAGACATGGACCGTGAAAGACTTACCCACTTGCAACAGCTGGAAGCCGAGAGCATCCATATCATCCGCGAGGTGGCCGCCGAATTTGAAAACCCGGTGATGATGTACTCCATCGGCAAGGACTCCTCCGTCATGCTGCACCTGGCCCGCAAGGCCTTCTACCCGGGCAAGATCCCCTTCCCCATGCTCCACGTGGACACCAACTGGAAGTTCAAGGAGATGATCAAGTTCCGGGACGAGACCGCCAAAAAGTTCGGGCTGGATCTCATCGTCCACAAGAACCCGGACGGTCTGGCCATGGACATCAACCCCTTCGTGCACGGCAGCAGCAAGCACACCGACATCATGAAGACCGAGGGGCTCAAGCAGGCGCTCAACAAATACGGCTTCGACGCCGCCTTCGGTGGTGCCCGTCGCGACGAGGAGAAATCCCGTGCCAAGGAGCGGGTCTACTCCTTCCGTGACAAGTCCCACCGCTGGGATCCGAAGAACCAGCGCCCGGAGCTGTGGCGCGTCTACAACAGCCAGGTCAACAAGGGGGAGAGCATCCGTGTCTTCCCGCTCTCCAACTGGACCGAGCTGGACATCTGGCAATACATCTATCTCGAGAACATCGACATAGTCCCGCTCTACTTCGCGGCCATGCGCCCCGTGGTGGATCGCGGCGGCATCAAGATCATGGTGGATGACGATCGCATGCCCATCGGCCCGGAAGACGAAGTGAAGCAGGAGCTGGTGCGCTTCCGTACCCTCGGCTGCTACCCGCTGACCGGGGCCATCGAATCCAATGCCACCACCTTGCCGGAGATCATCGAAGAGATGCTGATCACCACCTCGAGCGAGCGGCAAGGGCGGCTCATCGACCACGATCAGGCCGGCTCCATGGAGCAGAAGAAGCGTCAGGGCTATTTCTAAAAAAATGTTCTAAGGAATCGCAACATGAACAACCACATTCAGACCGCTATCAGCGAACAGGGCATTGAAGCCTACCTGCACGCCCAGCAGCACAAGAGCCTGCTGCGTTTTCTCACCTGCGGCAGCGTGGACGACGGCAAGAGCACCCTCATCGGCCGCCTGCTGCACGACTCCCAGCAGATCTATGAAGATCAGCTCAAAGCGCTGGAGTCCGACAGCCAGAAGCTCGGCACCACCGGCGAGAAGCTGGACCTGGCCCTGCTGGTGGACGGCCTGCAGGCGGAGCGCGAGCAGGGCATCACCATCGACGTGGCCTACCGCTATTTCTCCACCGCCAAGCGCAAATTCATCATCTCGGACACCCCGGGCCATGAGCAGTACACCCGCAACATGGCCACCGGCGCCTCCACCTGCGATCTGGCCATCATCCTGATCGACGCCCGCAAAGGGGTGCTGGATCAGACCCGCCGCCACAGCTTTATCGCGAGCCTGCTCGGCATCAAGCAGTTCGTGGTGGCAGTGAACAAGATGGACCTGGTGGAGTTCAGCCAGGAGGTGTTCGATCGCATCAGCGCCGATTACCGCGAATTCGCCAAGAAACTCAGCGTCGACACCATCCACATCGTGCCGGTCTCGGCCCTGGACGGTGACAACGTGGTGAACCCGAGCGACAAGCTGGCCTGGTATCAGGGCGAGACCCTGCTCTCCTTGCTGGAGTCTGCCGAAGTGGAGCGCGAGCTGGAGCGCCACCCGGTGCGCCTGCCGGTGCAGTACGTGAACCGCCCCAACCTCGATTTTCGCGGCTTCGCGGGCACGCTCGCCTCCGGCATCCTGCGGGTGGGCGACAAGCTGGCGGTGTTGCCGTCGGGCAAAGAGAGCACGGTCACTCGCATCGTCACCTTCGACGGGGATCTGGAGTACGCCCTGCCGGGTCAGGCCATCACGGTCACCTTCGCGGACGAAATCGACATCAGCCGGGGCGACCTGCTGGTGGATGCGGCGAAAAAGCCCCAGGTGACCCAGAACGTGCTGGCTCACATCGTCTGGATGGGGGAAGAGTCCCTGCAACCGGGCCGGGTCTATGACGTCAAGCTGGCCACCAAGAAGAGCCGTGGCCAGGTGGAGGCCATCCGCCACCGCATCGAGATCAACAAGCTCGACGAGCTGCCCGCCTCCGAGCTCAAGCTCAACGAGATCGGCCTGTGCGAATTCAGCCTGACCGACCCGGTGGCGTTCGACCCCTACAAGGAGATCCGCGACACCGGCAGCTTCATCCTCATCGACCGGCTGACCAACGTCACCGTCGGTGCCGGCATGATAGTGGAAGGGCTGGCGGCCAAGGTGATGGCAGGGCAGTACAGCGAGTTCGAAGTGGAGCTCAACGCCCTGGTGCGCAAGCACTTCCCCCACTGGCAGGCGCTGACCATCAGCAACGATTCCGGCAAGGAGTAAGCCCATGACCTGGCAACAATCCCTGGTGCTGGGTCTGCTGGCTGCCCTCGTCGCCCTGCTGATCCAGGGCAAACTCCGGCCGGCGCTGCTCTTCTCGGGCGCCGTGCTCATCACCTATCTGAGCGGCCTGGCGGACATCAACGCCGTGGTGGCGGGCTACACCAACAGCGCCCTGCTGACCCTGGTGCTGTTGCTGCTGGTGTCGCTCGCGGTGGAGAAGACCCGGGTCATGAGCTGGTTTGCCAACCTGGTGGGCACCGGCTCCTTCAACAAGGTGCTGGTGAAGGTGTGGTTTTCCACCGCCTTCCTGTCGGCGTTCGTCAACAACACCGCCGTGGTGGCGTCCATGCTGGGGGCGGTCAAGCGCAACCCCAACCATGCGCCCTCCCGGCTGCTGTTGCCCATGTGCTTCGCGGCGACCTTTGGCGGCGTGCTGACCCTGATCGGCACCTCCACCAACCTCATCGTCAACAGCTTCCTCATCAAGATGGGGGCCAAGCCGCTCGGCATGTTCGACTTCTTCATGGTGGGGGCGGGGACCCTGCTGACTGGCCTCATCGCCGTGCTGCTGTTTGCCCGCCATCTGCCGGAGCAGGACACCGAGATGAGCCGGGAATCCGGCTATTTTCTCGAAGCCAAGGTGGGCCCCGGCTCGCCGATGGCCGGGCGCAGCGTCAAGGAGAACGGCCTGCGCAGCCTGAAAAGCCTCTATCTTGCCGAGATCATCCGGGGCAGCCAGGTGATCTGCCCGGTGCAGCCGGAACACGAGCTGCACGAGGGGGACATGCTGCTGTTCTGCGGCGACGTGGAGAGCGTCGGCGTGTTGCAGGAGCTCAAGGGGCTGGATCTCTACGGCCAGCACCGTCTCAACGGCCAGCACCTGGTGGAGGTGATCGTCAGCCACAGCTCGCGCCTGGTGGGGCAGACCATCAAGGATGCGGAGTTTCGTACCCACTTCGATGCGGTGGTGCTGGCGGTGCGCCGGGGCGAGACCCAGCTCACCGGCGGCCTCGGCCAGATTGAACTGCACGCAGGGGATACCCTGCTGCTGGCCCCCGGCCCCAAGTTTGCTGGCAACAAGTCCCTCTCCCGGGAGTTCGTGGTAGTGAGCGGGCTGGAGGCCTCCACCCGGCTCGATGCCACACGCAGCGCCGCCGTGGTGGCGGGGTTCCTCGGGGTGCTGACCCTGTCGGTGTTCGATCTGGTGCCGCTCTTCAAGGGGCTGCTGGTGATGCTGGTGGTGCTGCTCTTCTCCCGCATCCTGACCCTGGACGAGATCCGCCGCCGCTTTCCGCTGGATATCTGGCTGGTGGTGGGCGGGGCGCTCGCCATCGCCGATCAGCTGGAGAAGAGCGGCCTGGCCAAGCTCATCGCCGACTGGCTGATGGGGGAGTTCAACGGGGCCAGTCCCTTTATCGCCTTCGTGGGGATCTATCTGTTTACTCTGGTGCTGACGGAGTTGATGAGCAACAACGCGGCGGCGGCGCTGGCCTTCCCCATGGGATTCCAGCTGGCGCTCAGCATGGATGTCTCCACCATGCCGTTCATTCTGGCGGTGCTGTTCGGGGCGAGCTCCAGCTTTATCCTGCCCTACGGCTACCAGACCAACCTGATGGTCTATGCGGCGGGCAACTACAAGATGCCGGATTATCTCAAGCTGGCCCTGCCGGTCTCCCTGGCCTACAGCCTCGGGGTGATCGTCATGGTGCCCCTGCTGTTTCCGTTTTAAGGTCTGATACCGGGGGATGTGTTAAGGGCTGCTTATGTTAACGCAGCTTTTATCAAGTCTGCTTATGATGCAGGGGAGTGCCAGGGCACTGGCATCCAGGCGTGAGCGCCAATCAGGGGGGGTTGCATGCGCAATCTCAGGGCATCAGCACCTTGCCGCCTCATCGCGAGGCGGCTCCCCGCGGTAGCGGACAGTGTCAGTATTGAGGTGTGAGCGCCAATCAAGGAGTGTTGGATGAGCAATATCGTGTGGCATCAGCATGCCGTCGACAAACAGAGCCGGGCCGAGCAGAAGGGGCAAAAGCCGCTGGTGATCTGGTTTACCGGGCTCTCCGGGGCGGGCAAGTCCACCCTGGCGGGGGCGCTGGAGCAGGCGCTGGCCGCCTCGGGCAAGCACACCTATCTGCTGGATGGGGACAATGTGCGCCACGGCCTGTGCGGGGATCTCGGCTTCGATGACGCCGCCCGCCAGGAGAATATCCGCCGGGTCGGCGAAGTGGCAAAACTGATGGTGGATGCGGGACTTATCGTCCTCACCGCCTTTATCTCGCCGTTCCGTGCCGAGCGACAACTGGTGCGCAATCTCCTGGGTGAAGGGGAGTTCGTCGAGGTGTTTGTGGATGCGCCGCTCGCAGTCTGTGAAGAGCGCGACCCCAAGGGGCTCTACAAGAAGGCGCGGGCAGGGGAGATCCGCAACTTTACCGGCATCGACTCCGCCTACGAGGCCCCGGAGCAACCCGAGGTCCATCTGCTGAACGCCGGCAAGCCGGTGGAAGCCTTGGTGGATGAGCTGCTGACGGCTCTGCGGCAGCGGGGGTTAATCGATTAAGGTCGATTGTCTGCGTTGAGTGTTGATAAACAAGGGGGGCGTTTGCCCCCTTGTTTATTGTCTACCAACTATGTAGTGGTCTAACCATCACGGACACCATTTTAGGTGGTACAGTCGCCACCATGACCTAACGTTGAGTTAATCGGCGCACGGAATACCGCGAAGCGATATGTAGGGCGTCGGTGTTGAGCGCAGTGTTCGGCGTCATAGGCGATGTGGGCCAGTGGCTAATCAAAAGGTCACCCTTGCGGGTCGCGTGATTTCAGGGTTTCCCAATTCCCGGCATGAAAGTGGGAGCCAACCTGTTTTCTGATCGCGGGAGAGAGGCGTTTGATAATGTCGGTAGCCTTTCGCTTGGCGGTGCTAAGACGGTCCTCTTCCGCTGTAGCGATCGGGACAGCTTCCCATGCTTGCGTTAGCACTCGTTCAATGCCAGCTTTGACTCGATCCTCAAAACTACTAGAAAGCTGCGCCAGTACGTGCCCCGCCTCAGCGATTGATCGGGCTTGTGGAGCAGGTGTCGGTACGTATGGCTTAGCGCGCGGTCTAGGCGGCGGGGCGGGGTTGAGGAATTCGCGGAGCATGTTGAAGGAGACTTGCTCAGGCCTGAGCAGGGCCTTCAGGAACGGGTCTTGTAGTTCGCGACCTGCTTGGACGACAGCGGTTGTCAGCCAAACGACAGCTTCTTCGAAGTTCTTCGGATGAGGCGTGCCGATCTTGTCGGCCTCGCGGTCATACTTTTCGAAGTAGCCGAGGGCTTTGGAGTCAGAGGTTGTGAGCCGGCCAAGATACGCAGCGGCACGCCGGGCGCGGGCAAACGGACAGTCGGGCAGAGGTTTCGAGAGCTTGCCGAAGGCGACACCGAGGCCCGCACAACTCAACTTGGCTTGCTCGGTGGTGATTGGCGCTGTCTTTAGGTGATCCGCGAGTGACAAGCCCTGTAGCCATGCATCAGCGGCGCGGCGTGTGGCATCGTTCCCGGCTGAGCCTTCAGCCACGCCCCACTCATACCAATAGCCTCGCACATCGGACTGAAAATCGACCTTGGACGAGAGGGAGCCGATGTTTTGCCGGAACATCTCCACGGCAGCCGGACGGTCGCCCGCATTTCGGTAGATCTTGCCGAGGTCAACAAGAGCGCAAAGCCGGTCAGGCTCCGCTGTGGTACGCGCCTTCGCCGCCGCGACGGCTATTTCCTTTCGGCGTTGCTCGGTGAACTGCTGCGGTAGTTCGCGTTGTAGCCGTGGGCCCGCGTGAACAATCTTGGCGTGTGTTTGACGACTGACTCCACCGTCCTTGCTCGTTTGCACAGTCTGCCTGACAATGGCACGCCAAACCTCCGCAATATCCACGCCGATATCTTGTTCTGCGGCTACCAAAATGGTGGCGGCCACCTTGGTATGTCGGGTCAGCACATGGCCCGCACTTCGGACGGCGGCGGCTTCTTCGCCGAGTGGAATGACGACAAGCGTCTGAACCCAATCCCGCTCAACACCAAGCAAGTCAGCGAGAACATTTTCATCAATGCCAGGGATACCGACCGCGTGACACGCAGCGACGTAAAGGAGTGCGTCGAACAAGCTGCGGTTGCTGTTCGCAATCTGAACTTCCCTCAATCGGCTAAGCAAGGCGACAACGTGATTCCTCAAACCGACTGGCCCGAAACGCACGGCGAGCAATCCACCAAAGAATGAGCCTTCGTCACGGGCGCCAGCGGCTCCATGAACAGCGGCAAGGAGTGCGGCAATCTGCCGCTCGGGACTCGAAAGGGTTGCGAGCTCGCGCAATCCGTCGTTGCCATATTTTCGCCACGCTTCAATCAGAATGTTCGCGTCGCCGTCCCGCAATTCACGAAGAAGGATGTCGGGATGCTGCTTCAGCAATGTGCCCCAAGACTGGCGGTCACCGTGGAAGTGGCGCCAGTCGGTGTCGCGGGAGGCGAGGAGGAAGTGGACATGGGAGCGTCCCGCTTCGTGGAGGAGGCGGGATGCTTCGCTGAGGTCATGAATTAGATTTTCAGCATCATCGGCGACGACGAGCCAGTGTTTGGTCGGATCCAAAGTGTGGATGTGCTCAGGGGGCAGGCCGACACGAGGAGTCGTGCGCCACAGGACATTCCACCCACCGTCCTTCGCCGCTGCGGCAGCCGATTGCAGGAGAAGCGTGGTCTTGCCTTCGCCTCCGGCGGCACGAATGAGTTGAAGCGAACAGGCGGCTTTGGAACTCCGGGCTTCCGCGAGGCGGCGTCCGATTTCTGCGACTGCGGCCCGGCTAGGAATGTCTGCGCAAGTCGCGTGCCGCCAAGTGGGTGTCGCGCCGTCGAAGTATCGGACGACCTCTTCAGGTCTGAGCGGTGGCAATATTCTCAGGTAAGCGGCATCTACGAGTTCCCATCCGGCTAGCGGCGAAACGACCGAGGGAACTGCGACAGCTGGCGTCATGCCCCGTAACGTCGAAAGGATTTCACCGAAGATGCTGTGGCAATCGATGCCTCCGAATGCCCGGAAACGATTCATGACGGTGGCGGGTTCGACGGCAGCGAGCAGCTTCCCGTATTTGGCCTTCACCTTGTCGACGTCGGACTCATAGAAGCACCAGATAACATCAAGCGGTGCCTGCTCGTCGTTCATGAGTTCGATGAGCGCCTGGGTGAAGACGTCATCCCAACCACCGTAGGCAGCGACGATGAGCGTGCGTCTTTGGAGGAGGCGTTGCAGGGATTTTGTCAGCTTTTGTCGAGGGTTGGTTAGTTGCGCCTGAGTATGTAGCGTGTCTGAGTCGCGCCAGTAGCCATGTAGATGAACGACAGTGCACATGCCGAGCTCATCCTCGGCAGCACCAGCTAAGGTTCCGTCAACAGCCAGAACGCGCCGACCAGATCGGCCGCCAGCGTTCCGAACTGCCAAGGATATGAGCGGATCGAAGTTGGTGGTCAGAATAGGACCAAGGAAGCGCTCGTTTGCTCTAGCCACCATCTCACCGAGGCTCGCCGTGCCCAAAGGAATACTCCATTCGTCTGGCTGTCCGTCCGTTCCCTTCGGTGGTTCGCCGACTCCAGCCTTTCGGGCTTTTAGGACAGCGGTCTGGATAACGTCGTTGATGGCATCTTGTCCTGCGTTCTTGCCGAGCCACTTCATCGCCTCTTGGTAAGCGTCACCACCCGTTTTGCCAGCCAGCGCAGTCTCAAAACGCGGTAGGGCAAAGGCAACTCGGTCACGAATCTCAGCTCGAACAAAATCGAGGATTTCGGTGACGCCCGGCACCCCGATACCGTCCTTCAGCGAAAGAGGCGATCCAACAAGAAACGCCACAGGACGCTTCGTAGCGAGGGCGGCGGTGAGCAGCTCCTCTTTTGTGAGTAAATCAAGTGACATCGACGTCCCCCGCGATTGGATATTGGTGTCTATTTGGTACAAGTTTGATTAACGCTACTTCAGTCGTATCTAGGCAACACGCGATGATTGGGCCAGACGACAGGCGCAGTGAGACGGTTCAAGCGAGCTTTCATTGATTCATTGGGGTTTGGCAGATACCTATGACGCCGAACAGTGATTAGATGGAGGATACGGTACTAACACATTAATACCGCCTTCCATCTAACTCCATTTCGCTCTGATAG
Source organism: Aeromonas sp. 62-46 (assembly GCF_001898585.1). NCBI lineage: Bacteria > Pseudomonadati > Pseudomonadota > Gammaproteobacteria > Aeromonadales > Aeromonadaceae > Aeromonas > Aeromonas sp. 62-46. The sequence goes on from NZ_MKUI01000014.1 coordinate 97,490, forward strand.
GGAATATGAGAAATGACATTTTAAATCAATTGATTGCATGAGAGTCTTTGAAGCTGAACGTGTTCGCTTGACGTCCTCTATTTGCGTAACCATTGCCACTGTTTAGAAAGACAGCGAATGCATTGGCCTAGCTCATGGTTGACTCTAATGAGAGGCCTCCAAGCGGCTATGTTACCGAACGGAACTTGGTAAGGAAGGGGGAGATTGTAGCTTTCTGAGCAAGATCAATAAATTAATAAATAACGCACGGTGATATAACCGCTTAACCGCAGCGGCCCATCAACACAGAGGAAAATCGGACGTTGAAGCAGCAGTGTCGTCTCTTGTTGGCGGGCATTAAAAAAACCTATGGGCCTGCTGGTCCATAGGGTTTTGCTGCGGTGATGGTTTGTGTAGTGGTTATCTGGCTTGGCGCACCGGAACGGCACGGGTGGCAGCCACTTCGTAGCGGCTTTGGCTCGCCGGGGCGGTTTTCTGGAACTGGCGTACCAGCCGCTCCAGGTCCCCGAGCTGCTTCACGAGCGCAATGATGCCCTGCACGGCGTGGCGGCTGCCCTGGCTGGAGTCATCGGCCAGACGCTTGATGTCCAGCACGCTGTGGTGGATGTCCTGGGTGACCAGGGATTGCTCCTGCACCGCCTGGGCTATCTGGTTGCTGCCTGCGGTCACCTGCAACAGGCGTTCGCTTATCTGTTGCAGGATATCGCCGGTGGCGGCGGCCTTGAGGCGGCAACTGGCGGAGAGCTGTTCCCCTTGCGCCATGGCCTGCTGGGCATCGTCGGCGCTGGCCTGCAAGAGGCTTATCATCTGCTGGATCTCGCCGGTGGAGGATTGGGTCTTGATGGCCAGGGTGCGGATTTCGTCCGCCACCACCGAGAAGCCGCGACCGGACTCGCCCGCCCGGGCCGCCTCGATGGCCGCATTGAGGGCCAGCAGGTTGGTCTGGTTGGCGATGTTGTTGATGACGTCCAGGATGCCGTCGATGGCGCGGCACTGGCTGGCCAGCGCCTCTATCACGGCGCGGGAGGTGAGCAGCTCGCCGTGAACCCCTTCCACCGCCGCCACGGTATCGAGCACGCTGCGATTGCCCTCCCGAAACAGCACGGCGGTGTTGTCCAGACTGTCCGAGGAGGCGCTCGAGCTGTGGGAGACCTCGCGAATGGACGCCGTCATCTCGGTGATGGCGGTCGCCACCTGGTTGGTCTGGGCCTGCTGTTGCTGCAGGTTGCCGGTGATGGACTCGGCATTGTTCAGATCCGTCTGCGCCGCCTGCACGATCTGCTGGCAGGTCTGCTGGGTGCGGGCCAGCACCGCATTGAACTCGGCCTGGTTCATCTTCATGGCGAGCTCGACGGCAGCCAGACGATCGACCCGGCCGGTATACAGCAGTTGCATCAAGGGGTTGTCGAAACGGTGGCGGGCCAGGGTCTCCAGCCGGGCGAGGCGCCGGGAGAGGATCTGGCAGATGACGAGCGCAACCACCAGGGGCAGGGCGCCGATGAGCAGTGGCCAGCCCGGGCCGTGCTGATAGCCGAGGGTGACCAGACTGGCCAGCAGTGCCATCAGGCAGAGGTGGATCCCCAGGGTGTGGCAGCAGGTGGGCAGGCGCAGGGCCCGGGGGGTCTTGCCGCGGCGCATCTCTTCATAGACCCGCTCCGCACGCTGTTTGATCGCGTCGTCCGGCGCCGTGCGCACAGACTGGTACTCCACCACCTTGCCGCTTGCGTCCTGAATGGGGGTGACGAAGGCGTTGACCCAGTAATGATCCCCGTTCTTGCAGCGGTTTTTGACCGGGCCCATCCAGCTTTTGCCTTCCCGCAGATGGCGCCACATGTCGGCAAACGCCTGGGGCGGCATGTCGGGGTGGCGGACCAGGTTGTGGGGAGCCCCTTGCAGCTCCTCCAGGGTGAAGCCGGCTATCTGGCAGAACTCGTCGTTGGCATAGGTGATGCGGCTCTCCAGATCCGTGGTGGAAATCAGGTTCTGTTGCGACGGGTAGAGGCGCTCACGCTGGGTAACGGGTTGATTGACTCTCATGGTACTTCCTGCCTGACAGAGGAAAGAGAGTCTGGTTGCAATTCGTACACCAGAGTGCCCAAAAACGCTTAAATTGCGCTCTATATGTCTCTTTTGCGCTCAAACCCGTAGTGGGGGGAACATGGCCCGGGCTCGCGTCCGCCCCTGCCGTCAGGATTCGCTTTTTGGGAGCCGTTTTGGCAATGGCGGGGCGGGTTTCGCAATTTGGCAAGGCGGGGCCGGGGCCTCCGCCAGCCTCAGACGGGCAGATCCGGCTCGCTGACCGGGGCCGGTATCTGGGTCTCTATCTGCAGATGGGTGGAGAGCAGGGTCTTCAGATCCTGCAGGTACTCCTCCAGGGGGGGCTCGTCCAGCAGCAGGGCAAGCTCGTTGCCTACGGGGGTGAGCCGGTAATAGAGCAGGGTGAGGTTGCTCTGGCGTTGGCGCAGACGCCAGCGCTGGTTGCCAAAGGCCAGCTCGACCCCGTCGGCGGGCAGGGGGCCGGATTCGAGTTCGCCACGGTGCAGCAGCCCGAGATCGCACAACAGCAGCAGGGCGCTGTAGGGCACCCGGTATTTGCCGAGCCCCATTCGGGTGACCTTGGCGCGACTGAGCAGGCTGGCCCCCTTGTGCATGCCCAGCAGCAGACGCTGCTCGTCGCTGCCCTCGTAGTGGCAGGAGAGGGCGCAGATGCGCTGGAACAGCTGGGCTTCGCGCTGGGTCATCTCCTTGAGGGTGTTGAGGGCCCGGATGGAGAAGCGGCCCGGGGTCGCCACTTCCAGGGCGAAGATGCGGCCCCACAACTGCTGCATGGGGGTCATGCTGATGTCTTCGGCCAGTTGCAGGAAGCGGGTGAGCCAGTCGCTGTCTATCTCGCCGCCGGCGGCAGTCTCTTCGCAGTGGCGCGCGGCCATCACCATGATGGATTCCAGATTGCGCTGGCGGGTGGCCTGCTCCGCCAGCTGGCGGAAGGTGGCGCGCTGCTCGAAGGTGCTGTCGCTGTTGCGGGTGAGCATGCCATCGATGCCGCGGCTGCGGGCCAGGCGCAGGGTCTGCTCCTGGCTGCTCAGGATGGAACTCTCTTTCTTGGGGGGCAGGTCAGCCATGCTGGCTCCGTGATGGCAAGGTCTGGTAGTGAATGTTACTCCAACCAGATCCATGAACAATCCCTTTGCCGGGGTCGTCACGGGATAAAAAAATGGCCTCCCGGGGGAGGCCATCAGGGGCTCACTCTTCGTAGACGCTGACCTCGACCGCGTCCATGGAGTAGGAAGCGGTGGCCATCTCGTGGCTGGAGCTGACGGTGTGCATCTTGCCCTTGACCCAGATGGCGTCCCAGAGGTCATCCACCGGCGCCCCCTTGGGGTAGCTCACGTAGATCACCTGGTTGGTGGGCGGGGGCGGCACGTGAATGCAGGCACCGAAGTAGGGGACCAGCAGGAAGGCGGTGATGGTCTTGGCATCCCCTTCCAGGGGCACCACGAACCCGGGGATCCGCACCTCCTGATTGTCCAGCTTCTTGTTGACGCCCCCCACCGGCTGCGGCACCGAGGAGAAGTCGCCATCATGGCTGACCTGGGGCGGTGGCAGCAGTTTTTCCCCCTCCGGGATGAGGATATCCCAGTCGATGGTCTTGTAATCTGCGGCCATGGCAGGCAGTACCAGCAGGCTGGCCAGCAGCGCCACTATTTTCCACTTCATCATCTGTTCTTCTCTCTTGGTCGGATGCGTCGGGTCAGACGCGAATGCTCATGCCTTCGCTCAGGCTGTAGCGGTAAGCGCGGGCGGCAGGCAGCAGCCCGATCACCATGCCCGCCAGCCAGACCAGGCCCAGCAGTTGCCACTCATAGGCGCTCGGCAGACCCAGGCTCATTTGCAGGCCATAGTGGCTGAGCAGCCAGGGGCTAGCAAGCCCCTGACCGAGATAGAGCGCGGCCACCCCGAGGGCGATGCCCGCCGTGGTGAGCGCCATCGCCTCCAGCGCCAGCAGCAGGAAGAGGTGGGCAGGGCCCGCCCCCAGGGAGCGCAGAATGGCGAGCTCGCGGCGCCGCTCGTTGAGGCCGGCGAGCAGGGTGGTCAGCATGCCGATGAGGCCCGCCACCACCACGAAGCCCGCGATCACCGACAGGGCGGTCTCCGCCACGCTCATCAGCCCCCAGAGCTCCTGCAGAGCGGCTCCCGGCAGGATGGCCATCAGGGGCTCTCTGGGATAGGTGTTGACGCTGCGCTGCAACTGGAACGCCAGGATCCGGTTGCTCAGCCCCACCATGAAGGCGGTGATGGTCTTGGGGGTGAGATCCAGCGCCATCGCCTGTTCCGGGGTCACGTTCTTGCTGTGACGACCGGTGTCCCAGCCCAGATGGATCGCCTCTATGCCCGCCAGCGGCACATGAATGGTGCGATCGATGGGGGTGCCGGTGGGGGCTAGGATCCCCACCACTTTGAACGGCATGTTGTCATGCTGGCTGAACGAGGTGTTGCCGGCGCCATGGGCGATGACGATGGATTGATCCAGGTGATAGCCGAGCTTTTCGGCCACCTGGGCACCCAGCACCGCTTCAAACGGTGTTTCGAAGGGGCGGCCTTCGCGCAGGACGAGCGCCTGCTGCTGGCCGTACTTCAGGTGGGTGAAGTAGTCCCCGTTGGTGCCGAGCACGCGAAACCCCTTGTGGGAGTCGCCAAGGGAGAAGGGGATGGTCCAGGCGATACCGGGCCTGGCCTTGATGGCCTGGTAGGAGTCCCAGCCCACGTTGTTGGTGGGGTTGCCGATGCGAAACACCGAATAGAGCAGCAGGTTCACCTGGCCGGAGCGGGCGCCGACGATGAGATCGGTGCCGGAGACGGTGTTGGCGAAGCTGTCCCGTGCCTGACTGCGCACCCGCTCCACCCCGAGCAGCAGGGTGACGCTGATGGCGACGGCCAGCAGGGTGAGCCCGGCGGTGAGGCGACGGGCCCAGAGACTTTGCAGGGCGAGTTTCAGCATGAAAGCCTCCGCAGTGAAGGGGAGATGGCCGGACGGGCTGCGAGATGATGGCGTGTGGTCATGCCGCCCTCCGGTTGAGCTGTTGCAGGTTCTCCACCCGGGGGAAGAGGGGCTCCAGATAGGGATCGTGACTGACGAAGACCAGGGTAGACCCCTGCTTGTCGCACTCCTCGAACAGCAGCCGGATGAAGGCGGCCCGGTTGTCGGTGTCCAGGGCCGAGGTGGGCTCGTCGGCGATCACCAGAGGAGGGGAGCCTATCAGGGCGCGGGCGGCGGCGACTCGCTGCTGCTGGCCGATGCTGAGGGCGTGGACGGGGCGATGGAGTGCCTCATCCGGCAGTTGCAGTTCTGCCAGCAGGCGGCGCGCCTCCTGCTCGGGGCTCCCTGTCAGGCGGGCCCGCTTGGCGGGTGAAAAGGTGAGGGCAGCGGTGACGTTGTCCTGCACCGAGAGAAACGGCAGCAGATTGAACTGCTGGAAGATGTACCCCAGATTGGCCGCCCGGAACTGGTCACGGGCGCGGCCGGAAAGCCGGGCCAGGGGCTGGCCCAGCACCTCCAGGGTGCCGTGGTTGGCGGTCTGGATACCGGCCAGCAACCCGAGCAGGGTGGACTTGCCACAACCCGATGGGCCCTTGATGAAGACGCGCTCACCCTCGTGGATGCGAAGGGCGGGCAGATCGAGGACGGCTTCGTGACCCGGCCAGGCAAAGGCCAGATCACGGATCTCAACCACGGCATGTTTCATGGTGTTACCAGCCCAGTTTGTTGGCGGACGGAGTCAGTTCGGCGGCGGTCTGGCCGGTGGGCAGTATGCCCTGCACGCTCAGCTTCTCCAGGCTCGGGTAGAGGCTGAACAGGGTGGCCTCCAGCCCGGTGAGCTTGGCCGGGGTAGCGCAGGTATAGGTGTACATGGCTCCCATGTCCGCATGGCTCGCGTCGTCGTGATGGTGTTCATCGTGAGCGCCATCAGCCTTGTCGTGCTCGTGCTCGTGCTCGTGCTCGTGCTCGTGCTCGTGCTCGTGCTCATGGTCATGGTCATGGTCATGATCTTCCTTGGCGGCCTGCAGCTCCTGCTGGGTCAGCTTGCAGCCGGCGGCCGGGTCGAAACGGAAGAGGGCGTCGGGCTGCTGGAGGCGGGCCACCGCCTTGGCATACTGCGCTTTCTCCTCATCGGTGTTGGCGGCATGCTCGAAGCCCACCAGATCGGCGGCAGGGGCCTGCAACTCGATCATCAACTGGTTGCCGTCGAGTACCAGGTTGAGGTGGCCGTGACCGTGCTCATGGGCACCGTGGCTGTGGCTTTCGTGTTCGTCGTGATTGGCCTGGGCGCCGAAGGCGGCAGCGGCCAGCAACAGGGTGACTGCTTTCATCGTTAATCCTTTTGAATAAATAGAGAAAAGATTGGTTCAAAAAAAGAAACAATGAAGGGGCGGTGGGGCGCGGATACGGCGATGTCCCGTGGTGCCGGTGGCCGCCCTCGGTTGGGGAGTGCCGATATACCGGTCGATGCCAGAGGAGAGGGGAGGGAGAACGGGGGTCGGCGTCAGTGCCAGCTTGCCATCCAGATGCAGGACGCAGAGGGTGCAGGCATGACCGTGATCGGGCAGGGCTGCTTCAAGAGGGTGCTGTGCCAGCGCCGGTTGCATCCACAACCAGCCCAGCAGCAACACCCAGATTGTCAGTGTGGAACGACCCATAGACCCTTGTGGAAAGGGCGCCATCAGCGCCCTTCTCTCTGATTCAGAGATGGGACTGGATGAGCCCCATCACCTTGGTTATCTCGGCGGCATCGAGCTGGCCATCTTTGGCAAACAGCACCTTGCCCTCTTTATCCAGCAGTATGATGGCCGAACTTTCCGGGGTGAGCGCCCAGGCGTTGCGGGCCATCCCCTTGGCATCCAGCACCATGGCGGACCAGGGGAACTCTTTCTTGCTGTCCTCGGCACTGCTCTTCACGAAACCGGACGTGCCCCAGATGGCGTCATTGCTGTTGATGATGGTGACGGTCTGGTACTTGTCGTGGGGTAGCTTGGCCGCCTTGATCGCCTCGATCATGGGGGCATTGAGCTCCTTGGCGCTGGAGCGACCCGCGATGTGCTGGATCAGGAAGACCTTGCCGGTCAGGACCTTGCTCTGCCAGGGCTGATAGCTGATCTCCTTCTCCTTGAGCACCAGCTCCCCCTTGTCGCTGATGTTGACCAGCGGCACCTGGGTTGATTCCTTGATGTTGTGGGCCATGACCAGGGTTGGCAGCAGCGCCAGAGTAAGCACGAGATGTTTCATCCGGATGACACTCCTTTGTGATGTTATAACGATTTTTGGGTCGAGGGAATGGGACCCTGAACATCCTAAACTGATCGGATCTGTTTAAAAAGTGTTAAATAATGCAGGGTGCGACGGTGATCTTGTCAACATGGGCGCCATCCCCCCAATGACGGCGGCAAGGATGGCATGTCATCCATCAAAAGCAAGTGATGGTCAGAAGAGGCTAGTAGAGCGGTTCGCTGATCAAGGGAATCTGGGCCATCGTCATCTGCTGGGCCAGCAGGGGAGAACCGGTGAGCAGCACGTGGCGCTGATTGCCGATCACCAGGGTGTCTCCCTCAAGGCCGCTGTCGGCCGTGATGGCGAGCCAGGCCGGCGAGACGCTGCCGATGCTGATGTTCGGATAGATGATGCTGAGGCTGTACTGGGGCGCCAGCTCCGCCAGCAAACTGGCCATGAGCAGCGCCTTCTCGTCGCTGTCGGCCTTGTTGTCCTGCAGGGCCTGCAAGGGCGGAGCGAAGTGGTCCATTTGCTCGGGCGGGGTGGGGATGCCGCTCAGCCACTCCTGCAGCAGGGTGACGCTGGTGGCGAGATCCTTGGCCGAAAACTGCTGTGCCAGGGGTTTGAGGTCTCCCTTGAACTGATAGAACAGCTGGGAGTAGTTGGGGCGCACACAGGGCAGCTTCTGGTTGGCCGGGTGCACGCAGGGCTGGACCCGCATCTCGTAGAAGGCGTCCTCCTGATATTGCCGGTAGGCCTGCCAGAACTGGGCGGATTCGAGGCTGCTGTCGTGCAGGGTAAAGGCCTGTTCCAGGTTGCGGAACTTGGTGGCCGTCTCCGGGCTGTGCTGGTTGATCTGGTTGATGCTGTTGTAGAGGCGCGGACTGATGTAGGAGTAGAGTGTTTCCAGCGGGAAGTTGAGGGCGGTGTCGAGCTGTGTCATCTCGTGACGGCTGGCTGAAAAGGTGCGCTCATCCGCCGTCAATTGCAGGTGCTTTTGCTGACCATCCGCAGATTGCCACTGCCAGCTCAGGTTGATCTCGTTGGCCTGCGCCATGGTGCCGAAGAGCAGACTGCACAGAAAGCCTTGTGCCAGTTTCATGGTGCGCCTCCGCCTGGGTTGATAATAAACAACTAGGTGAGTGACCGGCATTTGGATTGGTCTGGTGACAGATATATTGGTAATTATCTGATCTGACTTTAAATTTAATTCAGGAAATAAGTCATGGGGGAAATCATCATGAAGCTTGTTTCACGGTTTCTGCTGATATTGGTGGCCACGCCGGCGCTGGCGGGGCAGGTCATCGTCAATCAGGGATTGTCCAGCGCGGATACCTTCGCCCTGCGGGATCAGCTGGCCCGGGAGCATGAATGGCAGGAGTGGCTGCGCTTCCAGCAGGCCATCAAGTGGCTGGAGGTGCTGCCGGTCAACTGCGATCTGGTGGGAGGTGCCGGTCAGGAATATCGCTGCGGTGATGAGTATTACCGCCCCTATCGGCAAAACGGGCGCGACCTCTATATCCAGGGGGATCCCCCCGGAGCGTCCCCGCAACGACCAATAAAAAAGGCGCCATAAGGCGCCTTTTTTGCGAGGAATACGCTTATTTTGCAGCGTAACGCTCGGCAGAGGTCTTGATCTCGGCTTCGGCAGCGGCCTTGTCGCCCCAACCTTCCACCTTGACCCACTTGCCTGCTTCCAGCTCTTTGTAGCGCTCGAAGAAGTGCTGGATCTGGGCTTTCAGCAGCTCGGGCAGATCGTTCACATCCTGGATGTGATCGTACTGCTTGGTCAGCTTGGAGTGGGGTACGGCTACGATCTTGGCGTCTTCGCCAGATTCGTCGGTCATCTTCAGCACGCCGACCGGGCGGCAGCGGATGACGGAGCCGGCCAGCAGCGGGTAGGGAGTCGGAACCAGCACGTCGACCGGATCCCCGTCCAGGGACAGGGTGGCGTTCACGTAACCGTAGTTGCACGGGTAGAACATCGGGGTGGACATGAAACGGTCAACGAAGATGGCGCCGCTGTCCTTGTCGACTTCGTATTTGATCGGGTCGGCGTTCTGCGGGATTTCGATGATGACGTAGATGTCGTCAGGCAGGCTCTTGCCGGCCGGTACCAGGTTCAGGCTCATGACGTTTCCTTTGAGTGTTGGAGTCAAGTTTGCAGGCCGACATTATAGCGATGTCCCGTCAAATGACCATATTTCAAGGGCCGGGTGGCGTGGCGGAGGGGAGCTTTTCCCCGCGCTTGCCCGATTGAGGGGAGCTTTTCCCCGCGCTTGCCCGATTTCTGTCGTCTGCGGGCGCCGATGCCTTCGCTCCCCATGGGCGCGGCTTGTGCCACCGGGTCAACAGACCCTAGAATGCGCACTCCCTTTACTGGAAAAGGCAGCGGTATGCACATTCACATTCTCGGGATCTGCGGCACCTTCATGGGTGGTCTGGCGGTGTTGGCAAAACAGCTTGGCTATCGGGTGACCGGCTCTGACGCCAACGTCTATCCCCCCATGAGCACCCAGCTCGAGCAACAGGGCATCGAACTGACCGAAGGCTACGACCCCTCTCAGCTCGATCCGGCGCCGGATCTGGTGGTGATCGGCAATGCCATGAGCCGTGGCAACCCCTGTGTGGAATATGTGCTGGACCGCAATCTGCCCTATATCTCCGGCCCCCAGTGGCTGCTGGAGCACGTGCTGAAAGATCGCTGGGTGCTGGCCGTCGCGGGCACCCATGGCAAGACCACCACCGCCAGCATGCTGGCCTGGGTGCTGGAGTATGCCAAGCTGGAACCCGGTTTCCTCATCGGCGGCGTGCCGGGCAACTTCCCGGTTTCCGCCCGTCTCGGCTCGGCTCCCTTCTTTGTGATTGAAGCGGACGAATATGACTGCGCCTTCTTCGACAAGCGATCCAAGTTTGTCCACTATCACCCGCGCACCCTGGTGATGAACAACCTGGAGTTCGACCACGCCGACATCTTCCCGGATCTCGCCGCCATCCAGCGCCAGTTCCACCACCTGATGCGCACCGTGCCGAGCAACGGCCGGGTGCTCTTCCCCAAAGGCGATGACAACCTTACCGCCGTGCGCGAGATGGGCTGCTGGAGCGAGGTGGAGCTGGTGGGTCAGGACGACGCCAAGTGGAAGGCGGTGAAGCTGGCCGATGACGGCTCCGCCTTCGAGGTGTGGCTGGATGGCGTGAAACAGGGGGAGGTGCACTGGGAGTGCATCGGCGAGCACAACGTCAACAACGGTCTGATGGCCATCGCCGCCGCCCGCCATGCCGGTGTCATGGTGGAGCACGGGATCAACGCCCTCTGCCAGTTCAAGTCCCCCAAGCGGCGCATGGAGCTGAAAGGGGAAGTGGCCGGCATCAGCGTCTATGACGACTTCGCCCACCACCCCACCGCCATCGAGACCACCCTGGGTGGACTGCGCGCCAAGGTGGGCAAGGCCCGCATCCTGGCGGTGCTGGAGCCCCGCTCCAACACCATGAAGCTCGGGGTTCACAAGGAGGAGCTGGCCGGTTGCTTCGACGGTGCCGACGAGGTGTTCTTCTTCCAGCCCCCCAACATCGGCTGGGATCTGGGAGAGGTGACGGCCCACATGACACGGCCTGCCCGGGTATTCGAGGCCCTTGATGCCCTGATTGGCGCCCTGGTGGCCGAGAGCCGCTCAGGGGATCATATTCTGATCATGAGCAACGGCGGGTTCGGCGGCATTCACGACAAGCTGATCGCCCGCCTCAAGGAGCTGCAGAGCGCATCATGAACAAGGCCATCACCCTGGCGCTGACCGGCGCCTCCGGCGCTCCCTATGCCCTGCGCCTGCTGGAATGCCTGGTGCAGGCGGACTATCGGGTCTTCCTGCTCGCCTCCTCGGCGGCCAGGGTTGTGCTCAAGACCGAGCAGCAGCAGGATTGGCCGGGCTCCCCCAGGGAGCTGTCGGCGTACCTCTGTCGCCAATATGGTGCCAAAGAGGGTCAGATCGTCGCCTGCGGCAAGGAGGAGTGGTTCTCGCCGGTGGCCTCCGGCTCGGCGGCCCCCAAACAGATGGTGGTCTGCCCCTGCTCCATGGGCACCGTCTCGGCCATTGCCAACGGCACCTCGGACAACCTGCTGGAGCGCGCGGCGGACGTGGTGATCAAGGAGCGGGGCCAGCTGATTCTGGTGCCCCGGGAGAGCCCCTTCTCGGCGATCCATCTGGAGAACATGCTCAAGCTTGCCCGTCTTGGCGTGACCATCATGCCGGCGGCGCCAGGGTTCTACCATGAACCCAAAAGCATCGAGGATCTGGTGGACTTCATGGTCGCCCGCATCCTCGACCACCTGGGTGTCGAGCATGAGTTGACCAGTCGCTGGGGTTATGCAAACCACTGATACGGCGGGGAGCGGACAAAAAAGCGGCGCCGGGCTGTGAAGCCCGGCGCCGCTTTGTCAACATCTGCACGAGTCAGCTGGCCTGGATGGGGGCCGTCACGTACTTGAACAGGAAATCAGTCACCTCTTCCCGGCTCGGACGCTGCGGCTGATTGATCATCTGCATCATCACATAGCCAAAACCGGTCAGGGAGCGGGCCAGATCCTGCGCCGACAGCACGCTCTGAATCTCGCCGTTGTCGATGGCCCGTTGCAGGTGGGGGGCAATGCGCTCCAGCGCCTTGTCCAGCAGCCGGGTGTAGCGAGGCCACACTTCTTCCCGCACCGAGGAGCTCCACTCCAGCCAGATGCTGGCGTGATCGGGCTTGTCATAGGCGGCGTCAACGAACAGCTTCACGTGGCGGTGAATGCTCTCCCTGGCGGAGCCCTGACCGTTGTAGGCCTGTTCGAGGATCTGCTGTACGAAGGCTTCGATTTCTGTCAGCACTTCGTCGACCAGATCTTCACGAGTATTGAAATAGTTAAAAACGGTCGCAACCGAGACCTTTGCCTGTTCGGCTATCTCGGCATGCCCCGCACGGCCGATGCCGCGACGGGAAAATACCTCGACGGCACACTCCATCAATTGATCACGGCGAGCCTCCGGCGAAAGCCGGGTTCGACGTCTTATTTCTGCGCGTGGTTCCATAGTTTTTTCATCTAATAGTTATTGATTATGGTGTTTATAGTATTGTCACCGATAATGCCCGAAGGCTTGCTAACTCTATCAATTAAAATAAGCCGATAAAAGCATCACGTATGCCTGACGCCCACTGGTTGGAGTGGTAGAATCCTCGGTTTTGACGTTAATGAACGGCCAATAACCCTTTGGTCATTATTGGAGTATGTGATGAAACACATTGTCGAGGTGATGATCCCCGAGGCCGAGGTTGCAGCCCGGATCGCCACGCTGGGTGAAGAGATTACCGCCCGTTACCAGGGCTCCGAGGAAGTGGTCATGATCGGCCTGCTGCGCGGCTCCTGCGTCTTCCTGGCGGATCTCTGCCGTCAGTGCCAGTTGCCCATCACCCTGGACTTTATGACTGCCTCCAGCTACGGCTCCGGTATGCACAGCACCCGTGACGTGCGCATCCTCAAGGATCTGGATGACGACATCAAAGGCAAGGACGTGGTGATCGTGGAGGACATCATCGACACCGGTTACACCCTCAACAAGGTGCGCGAGATCCTCTCCCTGCGCGAGCCGAAATCCCTGGCCATCTGCACCCTGCTGGACAAACCGTCCCGCCGCGAGGTTCAGGTGCCGGTGGACTGGCTTGGCTTCTCCATCCCGGACGAGTTCGTGGTGGGCTGTGGCATTGACTACGCCCAGAAGTACCGTAACCTGCCTTTCATTGGCAAGGTGGTACCGCAAGAGTAAGCCGGGTCCGAAGTAGCAAGGCAGGCTGGCCGGCCCGCCATCGACTGTCTTCAGGCGGCGTCACAGCCGCCTTTTCTGTCTCGAGATGGGCTCATCCATCACAGGGGTTGCAATGAACGCATTGGAAATCAGCGGTCTGAAGAAGACCTATCAGGGGGGCGTCGAAGCCCTCAAGGGCATCGATCTCACCGTCAAACAGGGGGATTTCTTCGCCCTGCTCGGTCCCAACGGGGCGGGCAAATCCACCACCATCGGCGTGATCAGCTCACTGGTCAACAAGAGTGCCGGCAAGGTGAAGGTATTCGGTCATGACATCGATACCGATCTGGAGCTGGCCAAGTCCCAGCTCGGCCTGGTGCCCCAGGAGTTCAACTTCAGCCAGTTCGAGAAGGTGAGCCAGATAGTGACTCACCAGGCCGGTTTCTATGGAGTGCCGCGGGCCGAGGCCAAGGTGCGCGCCGAGAAGTACCTGCGTCAGCTCGATCTGTGGGACAAGCGCGACATGGCGGCCCGCACTCTCTCCGGTGGCATGAAGCGCCGGTTGATGATCGCCCGCGCCCTGATGCATGAGCCCAAGCTGCTGATCCTGGATGAGCCGACCGCCGGGGTGGACATCGAGATCCGCCGTTCCATGTGGAGTTTCCTCAAGGATCTCAACGAGCAGGGGGTAACCATCATCCTGACCACCCACTACCTGGAAGAGGCCGAGATGCTGTGCCGCAACATCGGCATCATCGACAAGGGCCGCCTCATCGAGAACACCAGCATGAAGAGCCTGCTCGGCAAGCTGGGTCGCGAGACCTTCCTGCTGGATCTGGTACCGGGCTCCAGCGTACCGGCCCTGCCCGAGTTCAACGGCCGGATGCAGGATGAGAACACCCTGGAAGTGGAGCTGGAGAAGAGCCAGTCCCTCAACAGCCTGTTCGAGCAGCTCTCCGCCCAGGGGGTGAAGGTGCTCAGCATGCGCAACAAGGCGAACCGGCTGGAAGAGCTGTTCGTCAATCTGGTAGAGGAGGGTCGCAAAGCATGAACCCCATGACCTATTACATCGCCTTCAAGAGCATTCTGGCCAAGGAAGTGAGCCGCTTCACCCGGATCTGGATCCAGACCCTGGTGCCGCCCGCCATCACCATGAGCCTCTACTTCGTCATCTTCGGCAACCTCATCGGCTCGCGCATCGGTGACATGGGTGGCTTCAGCTACATGGAGTTCATCGTGCCCGGCCTCATCATGATGTCGGTCATCACCAACTCCTACTCCAACGTCGCCTCCTCCTTCTACAGCGCCAAGTTCCAGCGCAACGTGGAGGAGCTGCTGGTGGCGCCGGTGCCCAACTACATCATCATCGCGGGGTATGTGGGCGGTGGCGTGGCGCGCGGCCTCTGTGTCGGCCTCATCGTCACCCTGGTGTCGCTGTTCTTCGTGCCGCTGCAGATCCATCACCTGTTCAGCGTCTGCGTGACCGTGCTGCTCACCTCCATCCTCTTCTCCCTGGGGGGGCTCATCAACGCGGTGTTCGCGAAGTCGTTCGATGACATCAGCATCATCCCGACCTTCATCCTGACTCCCCTGACCTATCTGGGGGGTGTCTTCTACTCCATCACCCTGCTGCCGCCGTTCTGGCAGGGGGTTTCCCAGGTGAACCCCATCATCTACATGGTGAACGCGTTCCGCTACGGCTTCCTCGGGATCTCAGACGTGCCCCTCGGCACCGCCTATCTCATCATCATCGGCTTCATCCTGGTACTCTACGGGATGGCCTGGTGGCTCATCTCCCGCGGCACCGGTCTGCGCCACTGAGGCGCACACCCGCCAGCAAAAAGGCGCCCTCGGGCGCCTTTTTATTTGCACGTTTCGGCCTCAGAGGGCCGGGGCATCGTAGTCCGCGGGCTCGTCGCTGTAGACGCAGACGTTCCACTTGGCCGCGAGGCCATCATCCGCGAGGCAGTAGCGCTCGAAGAAGGCCTTGATACCGGCGCGCTGGCAGTGGGCCTCGAAGCTCGCCATGTCGCGCCAGATCTCGTTGAAGACGATGGGGAAGCTCTCCCCCTCGGCAAAGGGGCTCTGGATATGGCGGGTGACGATGTACTGCAGGCAGCCATCTTCACGCAGGGTGTCGGGTTCGAGCCCTTGCAGGACGCGGAACAGGGCCTGCTCCTGGCCCGGCTTGGGTTGGAACTGGGCGATGCAGTAAACCTTCTTGGACATCGTGGTCTCCTTGCCGTGTCTCAACCCCGCAGGGCGACGACCCGGTTGTCGATGAGGCGGGCCTTGCCCAGATAGGCGGCCATCAGGATCACCAGGCGCTGGCTCTCGGCGCTGGCGGATTCCAGGGTGTCGGCATCGACGATGTCGATGGCATCCGTCCTGAATCCCGCGTTGTCGAGGCGCTGGCTGGCCTGGGCAACCAGGGAGGGGAGGTGACTGTTCCCCGCTTCAATCTGCCCGGCAATCCAGTTCATGGTGCGCGCGAGCTCGGGGGCGATGGCCCGTTCGGCAGCGGTCAGATAGCCGTTGCGCGAAGAGAGGGCCAGCCCGTCTTCGGCCCGCACGGTCGGCACGCCCACGATCTCGATGGGCATGGCCATGTCGGCCACCATCTTGCGAATGAGCGCGAGCTGCTGGTAATCCTTCTCGCCAAAGCAGGCCACGTTCGGCTGTACCAGATTGAACAGCTTGGTGACCACGGTGCTGACCCCGCGAAAATGTCCCGGACGCAGTGCCCCTTCCAGCAGGCTGGAGATGCCGGGCACCTCGACAAAGGTCTGGCTGGCGAGCCCCTGGGGATACATGATCTCCGGCGTCGGGGTGAAGACCAGGTCCACACCGGCGGCCTCCAGGGCGGCGCAATCCTGCTCCAGGGTGCGGGGGTAGTTGGCGAGATCCTCGGCCTTGTCGAACTGCAAGGGGTTCACAAAGATGCTGACCACCACCTTGTCGCCATGGCGGCGGGCCTCCTCGACCAGGGTGAGATGACCCTGATGCAGATTGCCCATGGTGGGCACGAATGCGATGGCGCGGCCTTCGCGATGCCATTGACCGATCTGCTCGCGCAGCGCGGCGGGATTGTTCACAACCAACATCGTCAGTTCACCTTCAGATGAATCAATAAAAGAGGGGGTCGTCAGGGGGGAGGGCGAGACGGGGGCACAGGCCCCCGCGCTCATGACGACAGAAAGTCAGTTGAAGCAGTGCTCGGGGCCGGGGAAGGTCCCCTCGCTCACCTGCTGCACGTAGAGACGAATGGCGGCACGCATGTCACCGGTCTCGGCCAGGAAGTTCTTGGTGAACTTGGGCACATAACCCGAGGTGATGCCGAAGGCATCGTGCATCACCAGGATCTGGCCGTCGGTGGCAGGGCCGGCACCGATGCCGATCACCGGAATGCGCAGCGCCTTGGTGATGCGCTCTGCCAGAGAGACGGGCACGCACTCGAGCACCAGCAACTGGATGCCGGCCGCTTGCAGCTCCAGTGCCTGGCGGTAGATCTCCTGGGCGTGGAATTCGTCGCGCCCCTGCACCTTGAAGCCGCCAAACACGTGGACGGATTGCGGGGTCAGGCCGAGATGGCCGCACACCGGCACCCCGTTGCGGGTCAGGTGGCGGATGGAGTCGCACAGCCAGTCCCCCCCTTCCATCTTCACCATGCGGGCACCAGCCGCCATCAGGCGCGCCGCGTTCTGGTAGGTCTGCTCCGGGGTGGCGTAGCTCATGAACGGCATGTCGGTCACCACCAGGGCATTGGTGGTACCGCGCACCACGCAGCGGGTGTGATAGACCATCTCGTCCATGCTGACCGCCAGGGTGTCGTCTCCGCCCTGCAATACCATGCCGAGGGAGTCGCCGATGAGCAGCACCTGGGCGCCCTCGTCGTCGAACAGCTTGGCGAAGGTGGCGTCATAGGCGGTGATGGCGGTGATTTTCTGTCCGTCCTGCTTCATCTTCTGCAGGTGGGTAATGGTGATCTTGCTCATTACGTTGTTCCTACTCTTCTCTACTCGCCTGCTGCACCGGCCAGGATCGCGAGTCCATTGCGCGGGCAGCGGGCAACCAGTTCGGTGAGCGGGGTGCCGCAGGGCAGCACCAGGGAGGGGGCTATCTCGGCAAGGGGCAGCAGGACGAACTCCCGCTCCTTCATGCCATAGTGAGGCACCGTCAGGCGCTCATGTCGGATGACCTCGTCACCGTACAGCAGCAGATCGAGATCCAGGGTCCGGGGGCCCCAGCGCTCATCTTTGCGCACTCGCCCCTGTGCCTGCTCGATGCGCTGCAGCTCGTCCAGCAGCGCCAGAGGGCTGAGGCGAGTGGCAAGGTGCGCCACGGCATTGACGTAGTCCGGCTGATCCGCAGGGCCCATGGGGCGGCTGCCGTAAAGGTGGGAGGTCTGCAGCAGCTCGGACTCAGGCAGGGTCGCCAGCGCGGCGATGGCGCGACGAGCCTGGCCGAGGGGGTCGGCCAGGTTGGAGCCGATGGCGACGAAGACCTCGATCATCGGCGGATCCTTACTCTGCCGACTTCGGCTTGCGGCGACGGGGGCGACGGCGGTTGCGGCCATTGCCGCTGCGCTTCTCGCCATCACCGCTGCGGGAGTCGGCGCGCTCGCCGCTCGCCGGGCGGCGGGTCGCCTCCCGTTGCAGTTGCGGGCGCACATCCGGGTTGGAGGCCACATAGCGCTCCCACCAGCTCGCCAGCTCGCCGAGGCCGCGCTCGACCCGGTTGCGCAGCAACAGGAAGTCGAAGGCCGCACGGAATTTCGGGTGCTCCATGGCGCGCTCGGGGTGCTTGCCCTGGCGGCGGGTCAGGCGCTGCTGCAGGGCCCAGATGTCGCGCACGTCCGTGGTGAAGCGGCGCGGCACGGCGATGATCCGCACCTGGTTGTCCAGCACCTCGTTGATGGCCAGCATGAAGGCATCGTACCAGGGCAGACCGCTCTCGTTTTCCAGCACGCGGCCGCGGGCCTCGACGGCGCCCCACAGCAGGGTGGCGTAGAGGAAGGCGGGGGTGACGCGCTTCTCTTCACGGACCCGGGTATCGGTGTCCATCAGCGCCTGCTCGATGAACTGCTCGTAGGGCGAGTTGCCGTGGGGCGTGAACAGGGCGGCTACCTGGGGGAACAGCGGCTGGAACAGCCCGTATTCCCGCAGCAGCTTGTAGGTGGCCAGACCGTCCCCCGCCAGGAACAACTTGAGGGTCTCCTCGAACAGGCGGGCGGCCGGGATGTCCTGCAGCAGCGGGGCCAGCTCCCGGATGGGCGCGGCGGTGCGCGGGCTGATGGTCATGTCGAGCTTGGCGGCGAAGCGCACGGCACGCAGCATCCGCACCGGATCTTCCCGGTAGCGGGTCTCGGGGTCACCGATGAGCTCCAGCCTGCGCGCGGCCAGATCTTCCAGCCCGCCCTCGAAATCGTGCAGGGTGAAATCCTTGGCGCTGTAGTAGAGGGCGTTGACGGTAAAGTCGCGACGCTCGGCATCCTCTTCGATGGTGCCGTAGACGTTGTCCCGCAGCAGCATGCCTTCATCGGACTGGGCCGACACATGCTTGCTGGTATTGACCTGATGGTGGTGACCCCGGAAGGTGGCCACTTCGATCACGTCACGACCAAAGACGATGTGGGCCAGGCGGAAACGGCGGCCGATGAGGCGGCAGTTGCTGAACAGCGCCTTGATCTGCTCCGGCGTCGCGTCGGTGGCGATGTCGAAATCCTTGGGGGTCTTCCCGAGCAGCAGGTCACGGACGCCGCCGCCGACCAGGTAGGCCTCATAGCCCCCCTTGTTCAGGCGATAGAGCACCTTGAGGGCATTCTCGCTGATCTCTTTGCGCGAAATCGGGTGCTGGTCACGGCTCAAGGTACGGCGCTGTCCGGCGACACGGGCCGGAATGGGGGACTCCACCGACTGCTCGCCGTCTTCCTTGCCGAGCACTTTGCGGCAAAAGTTTGCGATCTGGGAAAAAATGGTACACCTCGTTATGACTTCAAATTGACGGGAGGCCAAAAAAATAGCGGCCTATCATAGCTCAGCCCCAACCAAATGAGAAACGGTGTGGCCTGCTTCCCCTTGATTGGTCCTTTTGGGGCAAGAAATGCAGCCGGGGCTAGCTTTGCCCTTGCGGGATCTTCTGCTGGCGGGGCACCCGGACCAGTTGCCAGTGGGCGATGCCCCAGCCGATGATCTCGTCGATCCGGCTCGCCATCAGCTCGGGCGGCGGGCACTGACCGAGAAAGTGCAACGCCTGCCACAGGGCCGGTCGTGCCTCGTCCTGCGACAGCGCAGGCGCATGGTTCTGCTTGGAGAGCTTGTTGCCATCCGCTTGCACCGCCAGCGGCAGATGCACCCAGGCGGGCACCTCTGCCCCCAGGGTCTGGTAGAGGGCAATCTGGCGCACCGTGGGCTCCAGCAGATCGGCGCCGCGGACGATCTCGGTGATGCCGCTGTCCATGTCATCCACCACCACCGCCAGGTTGTAGGCGTAGAGCCCGTCCCGGCGGCGCACGATGAAGTCCTCCTCCGCCAGCGCCGCGGGGACGGTGATCTCTCCCTGAAGCGCATCCTCGAACCGATAGACCGGGTGGTGCTGGCGCAAACGGGCGGCACACCCCTCGGCGGTCAGCCCCAGGGCGCGGCAATGGCCGTTGTAGAACCCCCCTGCGGCCATGATTTCGCGCCGGGTACAGCGGCACCAGTAGAGATCCCCGGCCCGATAGAGCTGATCGATGATCTCGTCATAGCGGCCATGGCGCGCGCTCTGGAACATCACCTCCCCATCCCAGCCAAGACCGTGTGCCTCCAGGGTGGTGAGGATAAGGTCAGCTGCTCCCGGCATCTCCCGCGGGGGGTCGATGTCTTCGATGCGCACCAGCCAGCGTCCCTGCTGCGCCCTGGCCTGCAAGAAGCTGCCAAGGGCGGCGACCAGGGATCCGAAGTGGAGCGGACCGGACGGTGAGGGGGCGAAGCGGCCCACATAGGGGCGTCGGGAGGAGGGGGATGTCATGACCATGGCAATTCGGGTAGGCGATGCATTGAGGCTGCATTCTGGGACGGCCCGACCAAAAGCTCAATAAAAAAGGGAGCCTGGGCTCCCTTTTCGTTTCTGTGGATGGGCGGCATCAGCCAGCCATCTGTTTTTCCTTGATCTCGGCCAGCGTCTTGCAGTCTACGCAGAGGTCTGCGGTCGGACGGGCTTCCAGACGGCGGATGCCGATCTCGATGCCGCAATGCTCGCAGTAACCGAAGTCATCTTCTTCGAGCAGCAGCAAGGTTTTCTCGATCTTCTTGATCAGCTTGCGTTCACGGTCGCGGGTGCGCAGTTCGAGAGCAAACTCTTCTTCTTGCGCGGCGCGATCCACGGGATCCGGGAAGTTGGCAGCCTCATCCTTCATGTGGTCGACGGTGCGGTCAACTTCCTGCATCAGTTGGTTGCGCCAGGCTCCCAGGATCTTGCGAAAATGTACCTTCTGTTGGTCATTCATGTACTCCTCACCGGCTTTCATCTGGTAAGGCTCTACACCCGCAATGGCCAGGGGGCCCAGAGATTTCCTGTTTTCGCCTGTTGGCATGCCCTGTCTCCTAATTCAGCACGCTACCCGTGCCATCCATAAATTGAGGGCGACATCTATAGCAGAAGGGTCAACGGGAGGCAAACAAGCCTTATCAATAATGTTACCCACTTCTGCATTTATTCTCTGCCCTCGGGTAGCATATGGTCAGATTCAAATGGGATAAAATCCTGAGCCACCATGCCCTGCACCCCAACATGGGGGCGATAGCATAAAATTTCAACCCCTGCCGCCATCGCCTGTTCAACAAGCTGACTATAGTGCGGATCGATATGGGCTGCAGGGCGCATTCTCGCGATGCCGGAGTGCAATACCATGAACAGCAGCACGGCCCGGTGCCCTGCCGCCTTCATGGCCATCAATTCACGCAAGTGCTTGGCGCCGCGGGTGGTGACCGCATCGGGGAAGTACCCCATGCCGGGTTGCTCCCGCTCGTCGAGCAGGGTGACGGATTTCACCTCGATGTAACAATCCGGTCTGTGGTCATCTTCCAGCAGCAGGTCGATGCGGCTGTTCTCTTCCCCGTATTTCACTTCGGTGCGCAGCCTGGCATAGCCTGCCAGGGGGGCGAGGGCGCCCTGTTCGATGAGCTCCCGGGCGATCTGGTTGGCACGGGCCGTGTTGACGCAGATGAAGTGACCCGCCGGGCTCTCGGCGATTTCCCAACTGTTTGGCAGCTTGCGCTTGGGGTTGTCGGATGTGGAGTACCAGACCCGGGTGCCCGGCAGGGCGCAGCCGGTCATGGCACCGGTATTGGCGCAGTGGATGGTGATCACCTCGCCGTTGTCGAGCGCGACATCCGTCAGGAAGCGCTTGTAGCGGGAGATCAGCTGTCCGGACTGCAGGGGGGGATCGAAGATCATGGGGTGAGCTCCTCGCGGTGCGGGTTTTTGACGCGGGCCCGCAGGGGCCAGCAGGCGAGCGGTTCGTAGTGGACGCCGTCCGGCGTGCTGACGGATTGATAGAGGCAGAAGCGATCGGCCCTGAGCAGAAAATCCGGCGCAGGCAGCTCGTCGGGGGCCTCACCCGCCTTGCGCGACAGGGTGACGTGGGGGCGATAGCCCTGCTCGCCGTTGCCCAGCCCGAGTTTTTCACCGTGGCGGCGCAGTGCCCTCGCGAGCACGGTCAGCTCGTTCGGCCACTCACCGGGCCCCACCCAGGCGGCTTTGGCGCGCTGAAACCAGCCGGTCTGATCCAGATGGACGCTGAAAGGGGGGCAGTGCTGTCGCTCGGCGGCCGCGATCAGGCGAGCCTGGGTCGTTTCGTCGGCCTCCCCGAGAAAGGCCAGGGTCAGGTGCAGGTTGCTCTCGGGAACCGGTTGGCCGGGCCAGGGGCGCTGGTCTCGCCAGGTCGCAAGCTCGGGGGCAAGCTCTGGCAGGGGCAGGGCAAAGAAGAGTTTGGGCATGCGGCGTGTTGGTCCTCGTGATGGGCATCGGATAAGGGCCATTCTATGGCAGCCGCTCCCGGGATGTCTTGCCGTGTTGCACCTGACGCTTCCTGCCCCTGCCCGGCAGGGGCGCTTACGATGGCCGGGAGGCTGTGGCAGAATGGACCCCTTTTCAGAAGTGTCACAGAAGGTGCCCATCGCTTTGTCTTCCCTCCCCATCGTCCCGGTGTTGCCCGAACTCTTTGCAGCCCTCGACAACCATACCAGCGTGATCCTGCAGGCGCCCCCCGGCGCGGGCAAATCGACCCTGCTGCCCCTGGAGCTGGTGCGCCAGCACCGGCTGCCCGGGCGCATCATCATGCTGGAGCCCAGGCGCCTCGCGGCGCGCAACATCGCGAGCTTCCTCGCGCGTCAGCTGGGGGAGAAGGTGGGCGAGCGCATCGGCCTGCGAGTGCGCGGGGAGAGCCGCACCAGCAGCCAGACCCGGCTCGAGATCGTGACCGAGGGGGTGCTGACCCGGATGCTGCAGCAGGATCCTGAGCTCACCGGTGTGTCGCTCGTCATCTTTGACGAGTTCCACGAGCGCAGCCTGCACGCCGATACCGCGCTGGCCTTCGCCATCGAAAGCCAGCAGGGGTTGCGCGATGAT
Source organism: Aeromonas sp. 62-46 (assembly GCF_001898585.1). Taxonomy (NCBI): domain Bacteria; kingdom Pseudomonadati; phylum Pseudomonadota; class Gammaproteobacteria; order Aeromonadales; family Aeromonadaceae; genus Aeromonas; species Aeromonas sp. 62-46. The sequence continues at coordinate 120,140 of NZ_MKUI01000014.1, forward strand.
CTCAAGCTGCTGGTGATGTCAGCCACCCTGGATGGCATGGCCCTGGATCGCCTGCTGCCAGGTGCTCCCGTGGTGCGCTCCGAGGGGCGCGGCTTTCCCATCGAGTACCACTATCGCCCCGCCAATCGCCAGCAGTGGTTGGAGCCCCAGGTCGGCGCCGTGGTGCTGGAGGCGCTCGCCAGTCAGGCTGGCAGTGCCCTGGTGTTTCTGCCGGGACAGGGGGAGATAGAGCGGCTGGCACAGTGGCTGGAAGGGCGGTTGCCGGGGGATGTGACCCTGGCTCCCCTTTATGGCCGTCTTGACCTCGCGGCCCAGCAAGCGGCCATCGAGCCTGCGCCTGCGGGTCGTCGCAAGCTGGTGCTCACCACCAACGTGGCGGAGACATCCCTCACCATCGAGGGGATCTCCGTGGTCATCGACAGCGGATTGGAGCGGCGCGCCTCCTTCGACATCAAGAGCGGCGTCACCCGGCTGGAGACCCGGCCCATCGCCAAAGCCTCCGCCACCCAGCGGGCGGGGCGGGCAGGGCGGCTTGGCCCCGGCGTCTGTTACCGGCTCTGGAGCAGCGAGGTGCAGGAGCGCCTCGCCGAGCAGAGTCCCCCCGACATCCTGACGCAAGAGCTCACCGGCCTGCTGATGGACGCCGCCCAGTGGGGGGCCCGGGTGGAGGCGCTGCCCCTGCTGGACATGCCGCCCCCTGCCGCCGTGGCCAGCGCCCGGCGGTTGCTGGTGGCCCTGGGCGCCATGGCCCCGGAGGGTGAGCAACAACTTACCCCGGCAGGCCGTGCCATGGCCGCCTTTGGCACCCATCCCCGCCTCGCCCGCATGTTGCTGCGGGCCCGGGAGCTGGAATCCGAGGGTCTGACAGGGATTGTCGCCGATGCGGCTTTCCTGGTGGCGTTGCTGGAAGAAGATCTGCGAGGATCGGAGCGCCTGTCCGTGCTGTTTCACCGCCGTCAGGGCGCCCTGCGCCAGGGGGCGGCCCGCTGGTTCGAGCGGCTCGGCGTGCGGGCAAGCAGCCCGCAGGGTCAATGGCTGGGATTGCTGTGCGCCCTCGCCTGGCCCGATCGCATCGGCAAGCTGCGCAGTGGCAGCCGCTATCAGCTCAGTGGCGGGGTGAGCTGTGATCTGGTAGAAGGGCATCCCTGCCAGGGGCAGGGGGCCATCGTGGCCGTCGAAATGGGTCAGAACGAGCGCGGCAGCCGCATTTTCATCGCCGAGCCGGTGGCGCTGGATGAACTGGTGCGCCAGCTGCCCGAGCTGGTCGGCGAGCGCCAGTGGTTTGACTGGGACGATCGGGAGGAACGGGTGCGGGCGGAGCGCCAGCAGGTGCTCGGCGAGCTGGTGCTCGGCCAGCGGCCGTTGACGGATCTCTCCGATGAACAGAAGGGGCGCTGCCTGCTGCAAGGCATTCGGCGCAAGGGGCTGCACGTGCTGCCCTGGGACGAGAGCAGCGAGGGGCTGCTGGCCCGCTTGCGCTGCGCCCGCGACTGGCTGCCCGACGAAGCCTGGCCCGCCATGGATGAGGAGAGCCTGCTGGCCGACCTCGAGCAGTGGCTGCTGCCAGCGGTGAGCGGCATGACCCGGCTGGAGCAGTTGAAGCGGCTCGACATGAGCGACATCCTGCGCCAGTCTCTGCCCTGGCCCCTGCCAAGGCGGCTGGACGAGGCGCTGCCGAGCCACTTCACCGCACCGACCGGCAGCCGGGTGCGGATCCGCTACCAGCCGGGTCAGGCGCCGGCGATCCCGGTGCGCATCCAGGAGATGTTCGGGCTGGGTGCCACCCCATGCGTGGCCGATGGCCGGGTGCCCCTGGTGGTGGAGCTGCTCTCCCCGGCCCAGCGCCCCTTGCAGATCACCGCGGATCTCGCCGCCTTCTGGGCGGGATCCTATGAGCAGGTGAAAAAAGAGATGAAGGGGCGCTACCCCCGTCACTACTGGCCGGACAACCCGCTGGAGGCGATGCCGACCCGGGTGACCAAGAAAAAGATGGGATTGCAGGAGTAGCCGACGGGGCAGTGATCGGTCGGCACGACCAGAACAAGATGGCGGTGGCACAGTCCCCCTCCACCACAGGCATCGCAGGCCGCTCGCATCAGCGGGATGGCGAGGAGAACGACAAGAGGATTTATGGCAACCCAACGACGCAAGCGCACGCCCAAGAAGGCGGCGCCCAAACGCACCATCTGGCGCACCCTGTTCTGGCTGGGCTTCAAGCTCTCTCTGGTGGTGGCGGCCTTCATGGTGGTGTTTGGCATCTATCTCGACACCAAGGTGCGCGAGCGCTTCGACGGCGAGAAGTGGCAGTTGCCTGTGATGGTCTACAGCCGCCCGCTGGAGCTCTATCCCAGCCAGCGGCTCTCCCAGACCCAGATGCTGCGCGAGCTCAACATGCTGAGCTACAAGCAGGTGCGTCAGCCTCATACCCCGGGTGAGTACGCGGTGAGCGGCAACCGCATCGAGCTGGTGCGCCGGCCGTTCGAGTTCCACGACGGTGCCGACGGCGCCCGTGGCCTGCGTCTCACCTTCAACGGGGCGCGCCTCGAGGGGATCCAGTCCCTGGAGAACCAGCGTCAGCTCGGCTATGCCCAGATGGACCCGGTGCTGCTCGATCGCCTCAACACCGAGGATCGGGAAGACCGCCTGCTGGTGCGCCTTTCCGAGGTGCCGGACAGCCTGCTGGTGACGCTGCTCACCACGGAAGACAGGGACTTCTACCAGCATGGCGGTGTCTCGCCGGTGGCCATCATGCGCGCCATGGCAGCCAACCTGCTGGCGGGGCGCACCGTGCAGGGGGGCAGTACGCTCACCCAGCAGCTCGCCAAGAACTTCTTCCTGACCCGTGAGCGCAGCCTGTGGCGCAAACTGCAGGAAGCCTACATGGCGGTGCTCATCGACTACCGCTACAGCAAGGACGAGATCCTGGAGGCCTACCTCAACGAGGTCTATCTGGGGCAGAACTTCTCCCAGGGGGTCTACGGCTTCGGGCTCGCCTCCTACTTCTACTTCGGTATTCCGGTCAACGAGCTGGACATCGATCAGGTGGCCCTGCTGGTGGGCATGGTGAAGGGCCCCTCCTATTACGATCCCTGGCGCTTCCCCGACCGGGCCAAGGCGCGCCGGGATCTGGTGCTGAAACTGCTGGCGGATCACGGCAGCCTGACCCAGGCCGAGTATGACCTGGCCAGCAAGCAGCCCCTTGGCATCATCGCCCGCGGCCAGATGAGCTATGGCCGTACTCCGGCCTTCATGGGGCTGCTCAAGCGGGAGATCCAGAACCGCTTCGGCCCGGATCTGCTCAAGCAGTCCGGCCTCAAGATCTTCACCAGTCTGGATCCCATCGCCCAGCACGCCGCCGAGCAGGCGGTGGAGTCGGGTCTGGCCACCATCGAGAAGCAGCGTGGCAAGAAGAAGCTGGAGGCGGCCATGGTGGTCTCCGACTGGCACAAGGGCGAGGTGGTCGCCATGGTGGGGGGACGGGATCCCCGCTACGCCGGCTTCAACCGGGCGCTGGATGCCCGCCGTCAGATTGGCTCCCTGGTCAAACCGGCGGTCTACCTGACCGGCCTCTCCAACGGCCTGACCCTGGGCACGCCGCTGAAAGATCAGCCGATCCGGATTCGCGGCCAGGATGGCCAGATCTGGACGCCGCAGAACTACGACCGCAAGTTCCGCCAGAGCGTGCCCCTGATGGAGGCGCTCGCCAGCTCCCTCAACGTGCCGACCGTCAACCTCGGGATGCAGATAGGCCTGGACAAGGTGGTGGACACCCTGCACAAGCTGGGGGTGCAGCAGGAGATCCAGCCCTATCCGTCCCTGGTGCTGGGGGCGGTGGCGCTCTCGCCCATGGAGGTGAACCAGATGTACCTGCCCATCGCCAACCAGGGGTTGACCCAGCCCCTGTCGGCCATCCGGGCCGTGGTGAATGGCGAGGGGCGCCAGCTCTACCAGCATGACGAAGCGGCCAAGCGAGTGACGGATCCCCAGGCAAGCTGGCTGACCCTGTTCGCCATGACCAAGACGGTGAGCCAGGGGACGGCCCGGGCGCTCGGTGCCAAGTTCCCCGGGGCCACCATGGCCGCCAAGACCGGTACCACCAACGAGCTGCGTGACTCCTGGTTTGCCGGGATGGACAACAACGAGTTGGTGAGCGTCTGGGTCGGCCGTGACGACAACACCCCGGCCGGCTTGACCGGTGCCAGTGGCGCCTTGCAGCTGTTCAGCGGCTACATGAGCCAGCGCGGGGTCAACAGCCTGGGGCTGAAGATGCCCGAAGGGGTGAGCTGGGCCAACTTCTCCCGCTCGAGCGGTGCCCGGGTGGCCAGTGATTGTCCCGGCAGTCTCCAGGTGCCGGCCAAGCTGGCCGGTCTGGCCGAGCCCATGAGCTGTGCCAGCCCGGTCTCGGACCCGGCGAATGCCCTGGACAACTGGTTCAACGGTTTCTTCAACTGACGAAGACGGGCAGCACAGGCTGCCCGTTTTGCAAGGATTGCCATGACCCATCCCCTGTTTGAGGCCATCCATCACGTGGCCATCATCGCCAGCGACTATCCGCGCTCGCGCCACTTCTATCACCAGGTGCTGGGGTTGCCCATCATTGCCGAGACCCTGCGGGCCGAGCGTCAGTCGTGGAAGCTGGATCTGGCGCTGCCGGACGGCAGCCAGCTGGAGCTGTTCAGCTTCCCGGCGCCGCCACCGCGCCCCTCCCGGCCGGAGGCGTGCGGGTTGCGCCACCTGGCGTTTCGGGTGGCGGATCTCGACCGGGTCATCGCCCACCTGGAGCAGCACGGGGTGGAAGTGGAGCCGGTGCGGGTGGACGAGCTGACCGGCAAGCGCTTTACCTTCTTCGCCGACCCCGACGGCCTGCCGCTGGAGCTGTACGAGGTAGCGCGTTAGGCTGCCTGTTGCAATCTGGGTGATCGGTTTGACCATGAAAAGGCCGCCCTGGGAACAGGGCGGCTTTTTTCATGGGGTTGGAGAGGGGATCATGCTGTGGTCAGCAGGGCGACCGCCACCGCCATCACCACCATGCCGAGCCAGCCGACGGGTCTGAGGCGCTCGCCGAACAGCAGCAGGCCCCCGAGGGCGGTGCCCAGAATGCCGATGGCGCCCCAGGTGGCATAGGCCACGGCCAGATCGATCTTGCCGGTACTGACCGCCTCGCTGAGCAGAGTGAAGGCACAGAGCACCAGCAGAATGCCGAGGACGCCCCACCCCTTGTCGCGAAAACCGATGGAGCGGTTGATTGCCATGTTGGCGCCGATATCCAGCAGGGCGGCGCCCAGTACGATGATCAACGGGTGCATGGGGCTTCCCTCCTCTGGCGGGTGGGGGCTGGTGCATCATGGGTCTCGCCCAGGGTCACCATGACAATCCCCACTATGGCCAGCGCCAGTCCGATCCACTCCTGGATGCTCAGCTCGTAGCCGAGGAACAGGACGGAGACGGCGGTGATGAGGGCGATCCCCAACCCTTCCCACAGCGCAAACGCGATACCAATGGAGATTGTCCTGGCGGCCTTGGCGAGCAGCAGGTAGGAGAGGGTGATGAGGATCCACATCGGCAGATAGTGGATCCAGCCGCTCTCGCTCTTTGGGATCAGGACCATGGAGGAGGTGCCGGCGACCTCGGTCAGGATGGCCCCCGTCAGGAAGAGGCGGGCCAAAAGCAGGGGACGGGATGACATGCAGTTTCCTTCTGTTGCTGCGACGAAGAGAGGATAACGGAACCCGAAACGGGCAAGGTTATCGCTGAGCGTCGAGAAAGCTGTCGCTGCTTGTTTGCCTTGGGGGCGGGCCAGGGGATAAGGTGGTGATGGAATAATCTGCCGCCAGTTTGAAGCCATGAAGCTAAATCAGATACAACTCTTTGTAGAAACAGCAGACAGTGGTTCGATAGCCAATGCCGCCAGACGACTTGGCAAGAGTCGCAGCGCCGTGAGCTCGGCGATTGCAACCCTGGAAGTGGAGCTTGGCGTCGAACTTTTCGAACGAGGGGCGAATCAGAGCCGGCTGACCGAAATCGGCGAGCAAGTGCTGGACGACTGTCGGCGGCTGTTGCAGGCCGCCAACAGCCTGAAGCTCAAGTGCGAGCACCATGCCTCCGGTGCCGAGGTGGCGCTGCGGGTAGCCCGGGACGACGCCATTCCCGAGGTGGTATGGCGCGAGATGCTGGGGGCCTTGCGTCGCCAGTTTCCGGGCACCAGCATCTCCCTGGTGCTGGCCTCACCGCCGGAGCTGCCGGCCCTGGTGGAAGAGGGGTTCGTGGATGCCGCCTTCGGCCTCATCACCGAGGAACAGGAGCGCAGCGGTCTTTGCATCGACGTGCTCAACCCGATCCGCACCCTGATGGTGGTCGCGCCAAGCCACCCGCTGGCTGGGCTGAAGCGGGTGTTGCAGCAGGATCTGACCGATCACACCCAGGTCACCCTCTCCTATGTGGACTCGTTTTCGGTCAAGAGCCTGCTGCCCATCGGAGGGCAGCATATCGGGTTGTCGAGTTTCGAGCTGATGCGGGATGCGGTGCTGGATGGTCTGGGCTGGGCGGTGCTGCCTTCACCCCTCATCCAGAGCCAGCTGCGCCAGGGGGAGCTGCTGACCCTGAAGCACAAGTTCAGTCTGCAGTGGCGCGATTACGGAGTCTATCTGTCGGAGAACGCCCATCACGGCAAGGTGCTGGCCTGGCTGAAGAAGGCCATAGAAGCCTATCTCGAACCCTTCGAGTAGCCGCCAACCGGGGCGGGCACCCCGGTTGGCAGTCAGAGGGGATCAGCGCAGGCCGTGACGGGGGACGCGCTGGCGGGAGCGAAATGGCAGCAGCAGGAGGCCGAGCAGCAGATCCCCCGCCAGGGAGGCCAGCAGACCCGCCGCCACGCCGCAGAAAATGGCGGCCTGTTTGAGGGGGACCACATAGCCGTAGTTGTGCAGGGTATCCTGCCAGAGTGCGGGATCGGCGCGCAGCAACAGGTGGGAGAGCTGCTGGTACCAGGGACTCTCCCGCACGGCGATCTCCCCCTGAAGGTGCTGCTGCTGGTTCACCAGTTGCTGGAGGCTGGTGGCATCCTGGGTGAAGACGGGATCCTGGCTGGCACCGTAATGGGCGACCAGCGCCTGCAGATCGCCATTGAAGTGCTGGTCCGCCGTGCGCTGGAAGGGGGCCAGCGCCAGACCGGCTTGCTGCAGCCGGGCATCCAGCCGCTGGAAGTAGAGATCGACCAGCCCGGGGATCTGTACACCTGCCAGCAAACCGAGGGCAAACAACATCATGCGAAGGTAGCTGCGCATCATCATCATCCTGAACGAAGGGAGCGCCCATACTAGCCGCAACCGGTGGGAGAGCCAAGGAGGGGACGCGCTTGCCCACCCGGTCGGCGGCGCCAAAAGAAGAGCCGATGGAATACCTTTGTTACACGAATTTTTACACTTTTGTGATGCAAGTCATCTTGCGGCTGGCCTAGAATGAGCGTTTTTCGAAGGACACGTCGGCATGAGCAAGTTCATTCCTTTCTATCTGGCCGGGGGCCTCATCGCCTTCAGTTGGGGCGCCCTGCCTGAGCACGGCCCCTGGGATGGGTGGGATCTCGCCCTCTTCCAGCTGGTCAATGGCTGGATTGGCCACTCCCCCCGTTGGGCCGATCTGGTGGCCATCACCAACAACCGCCTGTTCGATCTGGCCGCGCTGGCCTGCATGGGCGGGATCCTTGCCAGTTGCTTCTTCCGTGCCGACGGGCAGGAGCGCCGTCGTCTGGTGGCCATGGGGGTCGTGATGCTGCTGGGGGCTCTGGTGATCAATCAGCTCGGGCATCTGTTGCCGGTCAGCCGTCCCAGCCCCACCTTGATGGTGGACGGGGCACTGCGCCTGACCGAGATCAGTGCGATTCCCACCAAGGACTCCGCCGGTGACAGCTTCCCCGGTGATCACGCCCTCTTCCTGATGATCTTCGCCGGTTTTGCCCTGCGCTATCTGCCGCGCTGGGCCGGGGTAGTTGCGGTGGTGATGGTGCCCCTGTTTTCGGCGCCCCGCATCCTGGCTGGTGCGCACTGGATGACGGACGTCTATGTGGGCGCTCTTTGCCTCTCCCTGATCTGCCTGCCGCTGCTGTTGCTCACTCCCGTGTCGGATCGCCTGATCGACCGCCTGGCTCCCCGGCTGCCACGCTGGATTGCCTGACGGAGAATGAAAAAAGAAGGCGGGTCACCCCGCCTTCTTTCGTTTACGCCTCACCGGTGCTGTGGTCGTCGCGAAATGACCAGGACTACGCCCGATGAGCCCGGGCTGTCGCCCTCCCAATCAGTATGGATAGCCCCATTCGGGTTCTGCCAGCCAAAATAGTCGGGGCCAAACGTTTGCACCCGTCGTCTCATGATCCTGGCCAGGATTTTTTCCCTCCGCTGCCTTAGAATCGCCGCCCGTTGTTGGAGGTCTCCCCATGCTTGTCACTTTTCTGCGTCTCTTGTTTATCGGTTGTGCCCTGGTCTTTCTCTTTATGCTGGTCCGTGCCTGGTGGCACAAACGGCGTCATGGCCAGCTCGAAGCCACCCCTTTCTGGCCGGTGGCGGCCATCGGTTTTGTGGCCAATTTTCTCGATACTCTGGGGGTGGGGAGCTTTGCGGTGAAGACCGCCTGCTACAAGCAGTTCAGGCTGATCGATGATCGGCTGCTGCCCGGTACCCTCAACGGCCAGTGCGTGCTGCCGACCGTGACCCAGGCTCTCATCTTCATCGGCGTGGTCAACGTGGATCCCGTCACCCTCATCAGCATGATGGCGGCGGCGGCGGCCGGTGCGGCCTGGGGCGCCCGTTACGTGGCTTCCTTTGATCGCCAGACCATCCGGCTGGTAATGGCGGTCTCCCTGCTGGTGGTCGCCGGCCTCATCTTTGCCGGTCTGCTTGGGCTCTTCCCCCTCGGTGGCGAGGCCATGGGGCTGAGCGGTTACAAGCTGGGGATCGCCCTTGCCGGCAACTTCCTGTTCGGAGCCCTGATGAACGTCGGTATCGGCCTGTTCGCTCCCTGCATGACCCTGGTCTATCTGCTCGGCATGAACCCGCTGGTGGCCTTCCCCATCATGATGGGATCCACCGCCGTGCTCAGCGTCTTCTCGGCGGGGACCTTCATTCGCAAGGGGGCTTTCGATGCGCGGGCCGTGCTGGCGGTGGCCATCTTCGGCCCCATCGGCGTGGTGCTGGCGGCCATGCTGGTCAAATCCATGGAGATGGAGATGCTCAAATGGCTGGTGGCCTTCATCGTCATCTATACCTCCTGGACCATGTACGCCTCCTGGCGGGCGGCGCGGCGACAGCCAGCGCCCGCGCTGGCAGAGGCGACGAGCTAGCTGGCGTCGGCGAGGCCCGCCTGCACGGGCACCCCGCGTTGGTATGTCATCCCGCTCGCCCGGTCCTGGCGCGTCTTCTGATGCCCCTGGCAGCCCCCTCCGGGTGGGCAGTCTGCTGGCTGGAGGCGACCAGTGCGGCTTCCGCCCTGGCACCGAGAAACACATAGAGCCCCAGCGCCAGCAGCAACCCCACGGCGCACCCCATCACCCCCACCGCAGGCCAGAGCAGTTCGCTCTGGCCGAGGGATCCCTTGAACAGCAGCAGCAACCCCTCGATGGAGACCGCGATCAGGATGGCGGCGATAAAGCGGGTAATGGTGCGCCGGATGGCGCTGTGGCGGAAGATGTCCTTATGCAGCAGCACCTCCTCTTCGAGGATGGTCTTGCCGAGATCGAACACCGCCAGGGCGAGCGTGAGGAAGATGATGGCGCTGAAGGCCCCCAGCCGGTTCTGCTGGGTGCCGCACAGGAGCAGATAGAGCTGTTCCAGCCCGTGCCAGATGAGGGTGCCGACGATGAGAAACAGGGCCAGACTCAGGACGACGTAGACGGCCCTGAACCAGGGAATGGCGCGCCGCCGCTCCCTGTCCCCCATCAGCCAGGCGATCAGCTGGTGCAGGTTGATCTCCAGCTCCCGGCCATGGCCCTGCACCAGCAGGCGCAGCTGCCCCTGGGCCGCCGGAACGGGCGCCAGTATGGCTGGCCTGATCTGGGGGGCCAGGCTCTTTACCTCCTCGACGAAGGCATAGGTCTTGAGAGACGCCTCGGGGAGGGTGAGCAGCCCCAGCAGCAGGGGGGCCAGCTCGGTTTCGTACTCCTGATAGCGCCGCAGCACATCGATGGGGCTCATCTCTGCCATATACACCTCGGTCCAATGGGCTCCTGAAGCAGGGACCTGCAAATTGTGGGCCCGATTTATGACAGCCCGTGTACGGCGCGGCGCACCAGCAGGTGGCAAGGTTCCGGTGAGGGACTTAAAGATGCACCACTACGGTGCCTTGTCGGGACGAGCAAACAAAAAAGGGCCCCATCGGGGCCCTCTGCACATCTTGCTGCTTGTCAGCCAGCCAGCTTGGCGAAGCTGCGCTCGGCGGCCGCCAGAGTGTGTTCAATCTCCTTGTCGCCGTGGGCAAGCGACAGGAAGCCCGCCTCGTAGGCGCTCGGAGCCAGATAGACACCCTCTTCCAGCATCAGATGGTAGAAGCGCTTGAAGCGTTCCATGTCGCAGCGGGTCACCTGCTCGTAGCGGGTGATCTCGGGCTCGTCGGTGAAGAAGAAGCCGAACATGCCGCCCACGTAGTTGATGGCAAGCGGGATGCCGTGCCTGGCGGCGGCGGCTTTCAGCCCCTCGGCGACACGGGCGGTCTTGGTGCTCAGCTGTTCATAGAGGCCCGGCTCCAGCAGCAGGTCCAGCATGGTGAGGCCGGCGGCCATGGCCACCGGGTTGCCGGAGAGGGTACCAGCCTGATAGACGGGGCCGGTCGGGGCGATGTGCTGCATCACCTTCTTCTTGCCGCCGAAGGCGCCTACCGGCATGCCGGCACCGATGATCTTGCCGAGGGTGGTGAGATCCGGATCGATGTTGTAGTGACCCTGGGCACCGCGCAGGGAGACGCGGAAGCCGGTCATCACTTCGTCCAGGATCAGCAGGGCGCCGAACTCGTCACAAATGGCGCGAAGCCCTTCCAGGAAGCCGGGCACCGGCGGGATGCAGTTCATGTTGCCAGCGACCGGCTCGACGATGATGCAGGCGATCTCGCTGCCGTACTGGGTGAAGGCTTCGCGCACCGAGTCCAGATCGTTAAAGACACAGGTGAGCGTGTGTTTGGCGAAATCGGCGGGTACGCCCGGGCTGTTGGGCTGACCCAGGGTGAGGGCGCCGGAGCCGGCCTTGACCAGCAGGGAGTCGGCGTGGCCGTGGTAACAGCCTTCAAACTTGACGATCTTGTCGCGGCCGGTGTAACCGCGGGCCAGCCGGATGGCGCTCATGGTCGCCTCGGTGCCGGAGTTGACCATCCGCACCTGCTCCATGGAGGGGACGATCTGGCGCACCTTCTCGGCCATCAGCACTTCGATCTCGGTCGGGGCACCGTAGCTCAGTCCCTTCTCCACCGCCTTGATGACCGCGGCCTTGATGGCCGGGTGGTTGTGACCCAGCAGCATGGGGCCCCAGGAACCGATGTAATCCACATAGGCCTGGCCGTCCACGTCATAGAGGTAGGCGCCATCGGCGTGATCGATGAAGCGGGGTGTGCCGCCGACCCCGTTGAAGGCGCGGACCGGTGAGTTGACGCCACCGGGAATGGTCTGGCGGGCCTGTTCAAACAGCTGATCTGATTTTGACATGGATCATCCTTAATGGGATTTTGGTCGTTACCCGGGCGCAGGCTGCCGATTGCGGCTCGGCAGGGGATGGCGGGAGGAGTATGCTTTGCGCTCTCGCCCCGGACTCTCGCCCGTGATACATGAAACGGGCCGACTATAGCAGAAAGGCCCAGAGCTGGGCAGCCGAGGCCGAGGTGTGTCTGGTCCTCGTTAGATGAGCGTGATTATCCATGGAGCAACAAGCCATTCCTTCCGCCGACGCGGCCTCGCTGCGTCGTCCTCCAGTCTTGCAGCGCCTGATACGGCGGGACAAGATGCCGCTGCTGGTGCTCCTGTTGGCGGCCCTGGTCGGCCTGCTGGCAGGCCTGGTGTGCGGATTGTTCGAGTCTTGCGTTCACTGGCTGGCCCAGCAGCGTGTCGACTTGCTGGCCGATCGCCCCTGGTGGCAGCTTGGCCTGCTCGGCTTTGGTTTCAGCGCCCTGCTGGGGTTGGTTGGCTATTTCCTCACTCATGCCTTTGCCCCCGAGGCGGGGGGATCCGGTATCCCGGAAATTGAAGGGGCCATGGACGACCTGCGCCCGGTACGCTGGTGGCGGGTGTTGCCGGTGAAGTTTTTTGGCGGGGTCTGTACCTTGAGTTCCGGCATGGTGCTGGGGCGGGAGGGGCCCTCGGTGCAGATAGGGGGTAACCTCGGCAAGATGGTGGCGGATATCTTCCGGTTGCCCAAGGAGCATGGCCATGCCCTGCTGGCTGCCGGTGCGGCGGGTGGTCTCGCTGCGGCCTTCAATGCCCCGCTGGCAGGGATACTGTTTGTCATGGAAGAGATGCGACCGCAATTTCGCTACTCCTTCCTCGCCATCAAGGCGGTCGGGATTTCGGCCGTCATGGCGACCCTGATGCTGCAGAACATGAAAGGGCAATCCCCCGTCATCATGCTACCTCACTACGACGCTCCGGCCTTGAAGGCTCTCTGGCTGTTTCTCTTCATGGGGGGCTGCTTTGGTGTGCTGGGGTTCGTCTTCAACAAGCTGGTGCTCGCCTGTCAAGATAGCTACCTGGCATTGCATCAGAACAAGCGCCACCGCTTCGTCATCATCGGCATGGGGGTGGCTGGAACCTTTGGCATGCTGTCGCTGTTTGCCCCCTCGGTGACCGGAGGGGGAATCGAGCTGATCCCTCATCTGGTGGGGGGAGACTATGCGGTGGCGACCCTCTTCATCATCTTCTCGGTGCGACTGGTGGGTACCCTCATCTGCTTTTGCTCGGGGGCCCCTGGTGGTGTCTTTGCGCCGACCCTAGCACTCGGTACCCTGTTCGGTGTTGTCTTCGGCCACCTGTTCCATGCGGCCTTTCCGGATCTGGGTATCGAGCCGGGTGCCTTTGCCATCGCCGGCATGGGGGCGCTCTTCGCCGCCACCGTGCGTGCCCCCATTACAGGCATCGTGCTGGTGACCGAGATGACAGACAACTATCAGCTGATCCTGCCCATGATGATCACCACCATAGGGGCAACCCTGGTGGCGCAATGGTTGGGGGGGCGTCCCATCTATTCCCAGATCCTGGAGCGAACTTTACGGCTTGCTGCGCGTCAAAACCGGGGTGAAAGCAGCATCGCGACCGGTTAACTCTTTGTTTATCCGTATCAATCCGGCATGGTCGCGTATAGTGAAAAGAAACCGGCCGTGTTGATGTCGGCATATAGAAGAGGCCTTATGTCCCAAATCGTGAAGTTATTGGTGGTGCTGGCCGTGGGGGCATGTATCGGTTATGTCGTCGGGAACAGACAGGAGCTGGCTCAGAGCAGCCTGATGACGGTGCAGCAAGAGACGTTGGAGCGTCAGAGCAAGGCCATTGCACAACTGAAGACGGATCTCGGCGTCAGGGAGACCCTGCTGGCGACCCAGAAGGCCGCCTTCGAGCAACTTCAGCAGACGCTCAAGGATCAGGAAGCTCAGGTACAGGAGCAGAAACGCCAGCTGGCCTTCTTCGAGCGCATCATGCGTCCCACCGGCGAACAGGTGGGGGTATCCATCGACAATCTGACATTGCAGGAGACGAGTGTGCCGGGTCGCTACCACTATCGTCTGGCGCTCACACAACCCGCCAAGAAGCGGGAGCTGTTTCGGGGGCAGGTGCAGATCCGGCTCGAAGGCAGTCTGGCTGACAAGCCCAGGATCCTCAGTGGCCGGGATCTTGGCATGAAGGTGGGGGAGGGACGCTACGCGTTGCGATACTTCCAGCTCTTGGAGGGCAATTGGCAGCTTCCCTCAGGCTTCATCCCGGACAGGGTGAGAATCCTCATCCCGAAGGAGGGACGGCAACCGGCCCAGGAGCTGGTTGCTGAGTGGAACGAGGTGCTCAAGCCTCTGGTCGCTCAACCAGCCCCCTTGCCGGCAGCACAGTAAGAGAGTGGTGAATACTTGAACTAAATGGTCGGGTATTGGATAATTTCGCGGTTTCCATGTTTGTGGATGTAACGGTTGTGAGGTCAGCAATGAGTGCAGTAGCAGAAGCTCCCTTGCCCATCCAGATGACGGATGCGGCAGCCAACAAGGTAAAGACCTTGATCACCGAAGAAGAGAATCCCGAACTCAAGTTGCGGGTCTACATCACTGGGGGGGGCTGCTCCGGTTTCCAGTACGGTTTCACGTTTGACGAGAAAATCAATGATGGCGATACCGTGGTCGAGAAGAGCGGCGTCACCATGGTGATCGATCCCATGAGCCTGCAATACCTGGTCGGCGGTAGCGTGGATTACACCGAAGGCTTGGAAGGTTCCCGTTTCACCGTGACCAACCCCAACGCCACGACGACCTGCGGTTGCGGTTCAAGTTTCTCCATCTGATCTATAGCAGCGTGATATGAAGGGCCCCGAGGGGCCCTTTTCATTTTTGTATGCCTGGCGTGGCTGGCATGTAGATCTTGATGTGGCGAAAACGGGTACCGATTGGTAGTGATAGAGAAGGTGTGCGGGCTCATTTAGATGAATCGTTGACGGCTTTTTAGTCTGATTGGTTGTTGATTAAACACCTGAACGTCTTTTTCAAATAAACACGTAGTTTTCGCTTGTCAGCGAGAATCATATCCCTATAATGCGCCTCCATCAGCACGGCGCAGTGCGCGTCTGGTCCACCTTGCAAAGCAAGCTGGTGAGGGTTATAGTTTCAGACCCTGCTCTTTAACAATTTGAATCAAGCAATCTGTGTGGGCACTCACAGCATCGAGCATCAAAAACAATTTTTGATT
>NZ_MKUI01000015.1:0-133316 GCF_001898585.1 Aeromonas sp. 62-46
TTGGCGCCGTCGGTGATGTTGACCCGGCCGTCGTCAGAGGTGCCCATGTTGATGTCACAGAGAGAGGCACCATATCGCCGCACGGCCCGCATCAGGCCCTGTCCAGCAACGCCCGCACCGCTGCGACCTTGGCGCCGTCGGTGATGTTGACCCGGCCATCGTCCGAGGTGCCCATGTTCACACCATGGGGCACCATGCCGCCGCGCCAGCCCATGCCGGACATGTGCACTTCATTGACGCCGGTGAACTCGATGATGGTGCGCACGTTGTCGGCGTTGACCCCGGCCCCCGGCATCAGGCTGGCCCGTCCCGCCAGCGCCTGGTGCATGGCCTGCAGGGTTTCGAGCCCCGCCAGCGCGGTCGGCGCATGGCCGGAGCTCAGAATGCGCTCGCAACCCGCCGCGACGATCGTCTCGAGATCCAGCCGCCAGTCGGAGGAGAGATCGATGGCCCGGTGGAAGGTGACGCCGAGCGGCCCCGCCGTCTCGACCAGTTGCCGGAGCTTGCCTTCGGGTACCCGTCCATCTTCATCCAGCAGACCGACCACCACCCCTTGCAGGCCGGCGGCACGGGCGGCGGCGATATCCTGCAACATGATGTCGAACTCCCCCTCGCCAAAACAGAAATCCCCGGCACGGGGCCGGATCATGGCGTAGACGGGGATGGTGGCGTGGCGCGCCACCTGCTGCATGAAACCATAGGAGGGAGTTAGGCCACCCAGCCCCAGCGCAGAGCAGAGCTCGATGCGATCGGCGCCGGCCGCCTGGGCGGTGAACAGGGATTCGAGGTTGTCGATACAGATTTCAAGACGGGTCATGATGACTCCTTGTTCGGGGAGATCAGACCCTCTGTCCGATCTCACAGATTGAGCAGGGCTGCACCGCGCACACCGCCGGCACAACCGAATCGGGCCTCGCGGATCGCCGGCAGGGCGACACCGGGCAGCAGGTGGCCGGGCAGACGTTTGGGCAGCTCCTCATAGAGGGCTGGCAGGGCGCTCAAGCCGCCCCCCAGCACCACCACATCGGGATCAATCACCGAGATGGCGGTGGCGAGGCCAGCGGCGATGATCTCGAGCCAGCAGTCGATGGTCGAGAGGGCCGCCGCCTCACGGGCATCGGCACGGGCGACGATCTGGTGGCCGCTCACCCGTTCCCCATGAACATGGTGGTATAGCCGCTCCAGGCCCGTGCCCGACGCATAGGTTTCGAAACAGACCAGGCGCCCGCAGCCACAGCGGGGACGGGGCAAATCCGGGTATTTCATCAGGATGGTGGCGGGCAGCGGGTAGTGACCTATCTCCCCCGCCAGCCAGTTGCGCCCCTGGATGAGCTTGCCCGCCAGGTAGACGGCGCCGCCGATGCCGGTGCCTATGGTGACGCCGAGGGCGCTGCCAGCACCGTCTGCGGCCCCCTGATGCACTTCCGACCAGAGAAAACAGTTGGCGTCATTGTCGACCTTGACCGGTCGGCCCAGCAGCTCGGCCAGATCCGCCCCCAGATGGCGGCCATGGATGGCGGGCAGGTTGGCCGCCACTATGCTCCCGTCGAGGCGATTGAGGATCCCCGGAAACCCGATACCGACGGCCCCTTTCACCCCGAAGCGCGCATCCGCCGCCTCGACCCGCTCGCGGATCAGCTGCTGCAACCCTTCGTAATCATTGCCGGGAGTGCTCATGCGCTCCTCGTGACAGAGATTCAAGGCGCCGTCATACACAGCGAACGCTATCTTGGTGCCGCCAATGTCAAATCCGTAGTACATGCCACACTCCCTTGCGGTGGACCCGGCCACCTCAGTCTGTCCAGATGGGGCACATTGTATTAATTCGCAAAAAAAATAAAGTGACCGGGGGCGAAAAACGGGAGCCAGCTCAAAGCAAACGGAACATTTGTCGCTGTTGGCAAGGTTGTCCGAGGCTCATCAGGGTGCGCTCCTGACCGTCGAACATGAAGCCGCGGCGCAGGTAGAATCCCTCGCCGATGTGATTGCCATCCAGCAGCCAGAGCCTGACGCACTCGCAACCGGCCCGGCGCATCTGCACCGCCACCGCCTGCCACAGCCGTTTGCCATGACCCTGACGCCAGTAATCGGGATGAAGGTAGAGCGCCCGGATCCGCGCCGTCATCAAGCCTTCCTCCAGGGAGGGCTGCCAGTAGAGCAGGCCGATGACCACGTCGTCCTGGCAGACCAGCATGGGAACGGGGCCGGGCTCGGCGAGCCGATGTCGCCAGATCTGCAGGTGGTCGGTCACCGCCAGCTGGGCCAGCATGTCGGCCCCCAGCACCTCCCCGTAGGCCGCCAGCCAGCTCGCCCGCTGCATCACCGTCATGGCGGCGGCATCGGCGGGACGCGCCAGGCGCAGGCTTACGCCTTGCACTGGGGAACCAGCCCTGATGCTTTCGCCTGCTGGTACAGGGGCTGCACTTCGGCCTGCTGGGCCTGCAGGTTGGCGATCCGGCTCTGGTCGCTGGGGTGGGTGGAGAGCAACTGGGGCGGTGCCTTGCCACCGGAGGCGGCGCTCATGTTCTGCCACAGGGTGACGGCTTCGGCCGGGTTGAACCCGGCGCGGGCCATCAGCTCGAGACCGAGCCGGTCCGCTTCGCTCTCCTGGGTTCTGCCATAAGGCAGGGCTATCCCCACCTGGACCCCGAGGCCCAGGGCGGCCATGGTGGCAGCGCCCCCGAGGCTGTCGCTGCTGCCGATGGCAGCGTCCGCCACCGCCAGCCCGATACCGGTCAGCTGATCCCGGGAGAGGCGCTCATTGGAGTGCTGAGCCAGCACGTGGGTCAGCTCGTGACCGATGACGGTGGCGAGCTGGTCCTGATTCTTGGCGACTTTCAGCAGGCCGCTGTACACGCCTATCTTGCCGCCGGGCAGGGCGAAGGCGTTGATCTCCTTGGAGTCGAACACCACCACCTCCCAGCTGGTGATGCCATAGCTGGCAGGCACCTGAGCGGTCACCGCCTTGGCCACGCAGCCCACATAGGCATTCATCCTGGCATCCGTGCTCACCTTCTCCTGCTGCTTCATCTGGGTGAAGGAGTCGGCGCCCAGCTGGTTCATCTGCTGGGGGGAGAAAAGCAGCATCTGGTTGCGACCGGTCGGTGACTGGGCGCAGCCGGCCAGCAGGGCGCTGCACAAGGCCGTCAGGGCCAGTCTGGAGAGGGAAGATGCGCGCATGAGAGGGTCCTTTGCCGTGAAGTTGCCCTATTCTCGGAAATGCCGCCGCCCGGCGCAAGCCGGGCGCTGCGCCCTGCGACCAAAAAGATCCTGGGGCGCACCAATGAAAACGAGCCCGCATGGGGCTCGTTTTTCTGCAAGGGCTCGTTCTGTTACATGATGCCCAGCTTCTTCAGGTCGGCCTGAACCACCTTGGCCGGGACCGGCACATAGCCGTCCTTGGCAACGATGGTCTGGCCCGCCTTGGAGAGCATCATCTTCACAAACTCCTGCTCCATCGGGGAGAGCGGCTTGTTCGGATGCTTGTTCACGTAGACGTACAGGAAGCGCGACAGCGGGTACTTGCCGGTGATGGCGTTGTCGGAGCTCGCCTCGATGAAGGTCTTGCCATCCTTGGAGAGCGGAACGGCGCGCACGCCGGAGGTGACGTAGCCGATACCGGAGTAGCCGATGCCGTTCAGGGAGGAGGAGACGGACTGTACCACGGAGGCGGAGCCCGGCTGCTCGTTCACGCCGCTCTTGAAGTCACCGTTGCACAGGGCATGCTCTTTGAAGTAACCGTAGGTACCGGACACGGAGTTGCGACCGAACAGTTGCAGATCCTTGCCGGACCAGCTGCCGTCCAGACCCAGATCAGACCACTTGGTGGCCGCCTTGGCTTCGCCGCACTTGAGGGTGCTGGAGAAGATGGCGTCGATCTGCGACATGGTCAGCCCCTTGATGGGGTTGTCCTTGTTGACGAACACGGCCAGGGCATCGACAGCGACGCGGATGGCGGTCGGCTTGTAGCCGTAGCGCTTCTCGAATGCCTCCTCTTCACCAGCCTTCATGGCACGGCTCATGGGGCCAAACTG
The DNA here is from genome assembly GCF_001898585.1 of Aeromonas sp. 62-46. NCBI lineage: Bacteria > Pseudomonadati > Pseudomonadota > Gammaproteobacteria > Aeromonadales > Aeromonadaceae > Aeromonas > Aeromonas sp. 62-46. Next base: position 4,035 of record NZ_MKUI01000015.1, read on the forward strand.
GGCGACGCCCTCGGTCAGGGCAGTCGGTGCGGTGGAAGAACCGGCGGCCTGGATCTGCACGTTGACGTTGGGATACATGCGCTTAAATTCTTCGGCCCACAGGGTCATCATGTTGGCCAGGGTGTCCGAGCCGACAGAGGACAGGTTGCCCGAGATGCCGCTGGTCGGTGTGTATTCCGGCAGGTCTTTATCCACACCGGCAGCCAGAGCGCTGACAGAAAACAGGGTTGCTGCGGTGAATCCGATGACACCAGCCAGTTTGTTGAGTTTCATCCAATCTCTCCAAGTCCAAGGTTGCAGAAGGCAATCGTCAGGTTGACGTCTAAACGTGGTTGACACCCGATCGCAATGATCCGTGGGCCAGCACCACTCCTTCTCCAGTGTTACAGAAGGTCCGTTCTTTAAGACGGCGCCAGTATCTGGCCTGGCAGTGACAAATTTATGGAATTTATATGACACTTTGATGACATGGGCCGAGAGTGGCCCGGATGAAAAAAGGGCTGCGATGCAGCCCTTCTCTCGTTGCTAACACATTGACACAAAATATTATTTCACCAGCACCATGCGGGCGGGAATAAGAAAGCTGAAGCGGCTGCCCGCACCGACCCGGCTCTCGATATCGAGATGGGCATCGTGATGACTCAGGGCATGCTTGACGATGGCAAGGCCGAGCCCGGACCCTCCGGTGTGGCGCGAGCGGGCCTTGTCGACCCGATAGAACCGCTCGGTGAGCCGCGCCAGATGCTCGGGGGGGATCCCCTCCCCCTCATCCTGCACCGCAAACAGCGCCATGCTCCCCTGCTTGCGCCACTCCACGGTGATCTTGCGCCCCGCCGGGGTGTAGTGGATGGCGTTGTAGACCAGGTTGGAGACGGCGCTGCGCAGTTGATCCTGATCCCCGCGCACCAGCAGATTGGGCTGAACCATGAAGACGATCTCGTGGGCCCGCTCACCGGAGAGCGCCCGCGCCTCCTGCTCCAGCAGCCCCAGCATGGCGGGCATGTCCACCAGATGGGAGAGATCCACGGTGGGCGCCGCCTCGATGCGCGACAGGGTGAGCAGCTGGTTGACCAGATTGTCCATGCGGATCGTCTGCTCCATCATCACCTTGTGCGCCTTGGCCCACATGGCGGGGGGCGGCGGCTCCTCGGTCATCTCCAGATACCCCTTGAGCACGGTGAGGGGGGTGCGCAGCTCATGAGAGACGTTGGAGACGAAGTGCTTGCGCGTCTTCTCCAGGCTGCGCAGCCGGGTCACGTCCCGCACCACCAGCATGGCCTGGTCCTCCGCATAGGGCATGATGCGAAATTCGAGGAACTTCTCCTCGTTGATGGGGGAGTGCATCTCGAACGGCTCGTCATACTGCCCCTTGCCCAGATAGGCGACGAAGGCGGGGTGACGGATCAGGTTGCCGATGTGCTGGCCGGCATCCTCGGGCCAGCGAAAGCCGAGCAGTTGCTCCGCCAGCCGGTTGCACCAGAGGATGCTGCCGTCGGTGCGAAACACCACGGCCGCATCGGGCAGCGCCTCCGCCCCTTCCCGAAAACGGCGGATGAGGCCCGCCAGCTCCCGGCGCCGGGCCCGGTGACGCTGCTGCAACTTGTAGATGCCGTTGAAGATGTGCTCCCAGCTGCCGCTGCCGTGGGGCGGCACCAGGCTGCGATCGTGCCACAGCCAGTCCGACAGCCGCTTCTGGAAGCGGTAGTGCCAGACCAGGTGCACCACAGTGGCCACCAGCAGGCAGAGAACGAGATGATCGATTAACCAACCTACCAAGACGAAGGGGCTGTAGAAGAACGCCATTCGCCACAACTGTCGCCGCCAGGCGTAAGGTTGCAACATTAAGATCTCCTAGAGACAGCAAAGAGCCGGGTCCAATGCCCGCCGGCAGGTGCTGGCGGCACTGGCCCTGACCTAGAGACGGGTCGAGAAGCGGTAGCCGGCCCCGCGCACCGTCTGGATCAATCTGTCGTGCCCCGTCTCTTCGATGGCCTTGCGCAGGCGGCGAATGTGCACGTCCACCGTCCTGTCCTCGACATACACGTTGGTACCCCAGACGTTGTTGAGCAACTGCTCGCGGCTGTAGACCCGCTCGGGGTGGGTCATGAAGAAGTGCAGCAGCTTGAATTCGGTCGGCCCCATGTCGAGGGCCTTCTCCTCGGCACTGACCCGGTGGGAAACGGGATCCAGCTTGAGCCCCTGCACCTCGATCACCTCGTCCACCGAGGTGGGAGAGACGCGGCGCATCACGGCGTGCAGGCGGGCGGTGAGCTCCTTGGGGGAGAAGGGCTTGGTGATGTAGTCGTCGGCACCGGCCTCGAGCCCGCGCACCTTGTCCTCTTCCTCGCCCCGGGCGGTCAGCATCACCACCGGGATCTGGCGAGTCATCTCATCCTGCTTGAGCTGCTTGAGGAACTGGATACCACTGCCACCTGGCATCATCCAATCCAGCACGATGAGTTCGGGGTAGGGTTCGCGCACCTTTGCCAGTCCATCGGCGTAATCTTCTGCTTCTACTGTTTCATATCCCTTCTCTCTCCTCTGTGAAGATGGGTGCGCCAATTATTAGAACTTTCTGTGACACTTTTATGACTTTATGACGGGCGGGATGATAAACGTTTTCAGATTCAGTTGGCAGCAGCGAGTTGCAGCAGGTCCCAGCGATTGCCACTGATGTCCTCGAACACCACCACGGTGCCGTAGGGTTCGAAGCGCGGCTGTTCACAAAAATGAACACCATAGGCCTGCATCCGCTCGTAATCGCCCCAGAAGTCGTCGGTCTCAAGGAACAGGAAGACCCGACCGCCCCCCTGGCGACCGATGGCGGCGCGCTGCTCCTCGTTGGCCGCGCGGGCCAGCAGCAGGGCGGAGCCGGGAGCCCCCTTGGGAGTGACCCGCACCCAGCGTTTGCCCGGTTTGCCCGGCTCGTCGAGGGGGGTGTCTTCCAGTAGCTCGAAGCCCATTCCCCGGGTGAAGAAGGCGATGGCCTCGTCGTAATCCGCCACCAGCAGCGTCAGGGCGCCAATGTGTTGTGCCATGGCATCTCTCCTCAGATAAATGATGGGGCGCATGATAGCCCCGCCCGGCCATGGGCTCCAGCGCCGGATCAGTCGGGCGCCACCTCCACCCGGTTGCGACCATTCTGCTTGGCCTGATAGAGCGCCTCGTCGGCCCGTTTGAGCGCCTGCTCCAGGCTATCCTTGCGCCGCTCGGCCACCCCGAAGGAGGCGGTGATACCGAGCCCCAGCGGCCAGTGCCTGTACCCCTCCAGCGCCCCTCTCAGCCGCTCCGCCAGGGCGGCGGCCCGTCCCTCGTCGTAATGGAGGCAGACCAGCACGAACTCCTCCCCACCCCAGCGCACCAGCCGGCACAGGCTGTCGCAATGGCGCAGCAGCTCGCTCACCATGTGCTTGAGCACCTCGTCCCCCACCGGGTGGCCGTGACCGTCGTTGACCCCCTTGAAGTGATCGATGTCGATATAGATGAAGGAGAGCGGCATCTCGCCGAGCTCTCCGAGCAGCTTTTCGCCGCCGAGCCGGTTGAGGGCCCCGGTCAGGGGATCGTAGCGGGCCTCCTCCTCGGTGCGCCGGTTCTGCTCGCACAGGCTCGCACTCAGGGCTTCAGCCGCGAGGCGCGCCTCCCTGGCCTTGCGCAGCCGATCGCCAAACATCAGGTTCTGGACCAGGAAGAGCAGCACGCCGTAGACAAGCCACCCCAACAGCAGATAGCGATAGAAGTCCCCCGGCTTGCACCAGCGGCCATAGAACTCCAGCCGCTCGAGCCGCAACCGGTACTCCCCCGGCAGCATCTTGTCATCGGAGGCGATCTCGATGGCATAGACATGGTGCAGATCCGGCCCCTGCTGGACCAGCGGAATGTCGTACTGCTGCACCCACCAGGAGCTGGGGGCAAAGACGTTCAGGGGGACATCCTGCTCACGGCCAAAATCCCTGGCGGTGAAGAGCACTTCATTGAACTTGTGGGAACTCTCGTCTTCCCGCGTCGAATAGACGGGATCGTAGTTGCGCAGATAAAGGCGCCAGGCCTGTTCCCCCTGCCCTTCTACATCCAGCCTCACCCGCACCCCGGTGAAGCCGGAAAGATCCAGCCCCTGCTCGGGGTTGGTCAGGGTCAGAACCAGCTCGCAGAAAGGATAGGCATATTGGCTTCGCAGGGTGCACTGGATGGCGGGTCTGTCGCCCCTCTGACTCAGGGTGGCGACGGAGGAGCCCTTGTGGGCCCTGTCATCCTGGGCACGCACGGACAAACCGGCCTGGCTCAGGATGTCGAGCCGCCGCTCGGGTCCGAATTCGAATAACACCATGGCCAGCAGGCTCGCCGCCAGCAGGCACCAGAACAACAGCGTCGTCATGCGGGAATAGGAAGGGATCATCGGCATCACACCTGAAAAAGGGCTTTTACCCTACACCTTGAAGCGCCGGACCGCGCTGATCCAGATCCAAGGTTATTACACGCGCCGCACCGGGCGCAGACGGGTGCCGACTAACCGGCACGGGCCCCATGGGGCGCAAGCGGCATCGGCCAGCAGCCGGGAGAGAGGCGGGGGGCCTCGTCGGTGGTGAGATGGGTCATTGCGCACTCCCTGCGATGGAAACATAACGAAAAAACGTCCTTGCCTTCGCAGTCTACACAAGCGCTGGACGGCGCGACACCCTTCACCCCTCCTCCCGCAGCGCCCGATAGAGGGTGGTGCGACTGATGCCAAGACGGCGCGCCGCCTCGCTCACGTTGCCGCCGCACTCTGCCAGGGTCTGCTGCACCCGCTGCCGGCTCTGCTCGCGCAGGGTATTCCCTCCCAAAGGTGAGCTCGCTCCCCCCGCCACGGCGGGCAGATGCAGATGGGCAGGTTCAATCCAGCCCTGCCCCTCTGCCAGTACACAGGCCACCTCCAGCGCCTGTTTGAGCTGGCGCACGTTGCCGGGCAGCGGGTGGGCCAGCAACCGCTGCTCCGCCTCCCGGCTCAGTTGTAGCGCCGGGTCCATCTGGGCGAGCAGGTTCAGGATCAACCCCTGACGCTCGGGCACCGACCAGGCCCGCAGGGGTGCCAGTTGCTGGCGCCAGCCGCAGATGCGGTAGTAGAGATCTTCGCGAAAGGTGCTGGCCGCCACCATGGCCGCCAGATCCCGATGGCTGGCGCTGACCAGCCAGAAATCCACCGCCTCGGGTCTGTGGCTGCCCACCGGGGTGACGACGCGCTCCTGCAACACCCGCAGCAGCCGGGTCTGGGCCTGGAGCGGCAGCTCGCCAATTTCATCCAGCATCAGGATGCCGCCGTGGGCGGCGCGCAGATAGCCCTGGCTGCCCTGGCTGCGGGCACCGCTGAAGGCCCCCCCCACGTAGCCGAACAGCTCGGCCTCCACCAGCTCCGCCGGCAGGGCGCCGCAGTTGACGCACACCAGAGGCCGCTCCCGACGGCTCGATCTGGCGTGCAGGGTGCGCACCAGGTGCTCCTTGCCGCTGCCGGTCTCCCCCTCGATGAGCAATGAGATGCCCCGCTCCAGCATCTTGAGCGGCACCTGCTGCGCCTGCGATCCCCCCTCCTCAACCGCGCTCGGCAGGGGGAGCCTGGCGGCGCGCTCCCCCGCCTCCGGCACCAGCCGCAGGCCGCGGCGCTCGCGCAGCAACTGCTGACCGTCGAAGGGGTGCTGGCCGAGCCAGAGCCGACCGGCCCGGTTGGCCCCGAGCAGCTCGCCCCCCTCCCCCAGCAGCAGGCGGGCAGACCAGAGACTCTGGGGATCGAGATCCACCAGCCAGCCCGGCTGGCGGGCCAGCAGGGCGTTTTCCAGGGTCATGGCCAGGAGGCGCACGGTGCCCAGCATGTCGCCGCCGTGGTGGGCCGCATCGGTGGAGATGTCGAGCACGCCGAGCAGTTGCCCGTCCGGCCCGAGCAGGGGGCAGGCGCTGCAACTGAGAAAGCTGTGCTGGGCGAAGAAGTGCTGCGCCCCCAGCACCTGCACCTCGCTCTGCTCGGCCAGCGCGGTGCCGATGGCGTTGGTGCCCTTGCTCGCCTCCCCCCAGCGGGCGCCGCTGCGCAGGAAGATCCGCTCGGCATGGCGGGCAAACCGGTCGTCTCCGCTCACCGCGAGGATGGCCCCCTCGCCGTCACACAGCAGCAGACGACAGGGTCTGCCCGCCAGCAACTGGCCAAAGAGCGGCAGCACGAAGCGCTGGAAGCAGGCGATGAGCGTCCTGTGCTGCTCCTGGCGAGCCGACAGCTCCCCCTGGGGCAGCAAGTCCAGCTCGGCGCTCTGCTGGCGGCTCAGCCCCTGATGCAGGCAGCGCTCCCAGGAGCGCTGGATTGGGCTGGCACCGGATTGAGGCAACTCGCTCATCACTCCTCCTTCTACACACTCGCGAATAGGGCCGCCTTGGGGGAGCGCCTTCATCACGTCTCCTGTTCACAAACGGCACAGTGTCACACCCGGTGTTCCGAAACGGCACAGTTCGGGGGCCATCCTGGGGGGCACTGGTTAACCAAGATACCCCTTGACACCCCGTTTGATAACGTTTTTGCAACCTTTTTGTGTAAAGCGCCACCCGCTGGCACGCCCCTTGCGATGACAGGAAGCAACCGGACTGCCCGCCAGGCCGGTCAGGACCACACACACATAAGGATGATGAGATGATTTATACCGCTCCCGGTCAGGCAGGTGCCCTGGTCAGCTTCAAATCCCGTTATGACAACTTCATCGGTGGCGACTGGGTGGCGCCGCGCGCCGGCCGCTATTTCGAGAACATCTCGCCGGTGGATGGCCGGGTGTTCTGCGAGGTGGCCCGCTCCGACGCCGCCGACATCGAGCTCGCCCTGGACGCGGCCCACAAGGCGTTCGCCAGCTGGAGCAAGACCAGCGTCACCGAGCGCAGCAACCTGCTGCTGCGCATCGCCGATCGCATCGAACAGAACATTGAGCGGCTTGCCGTCGCCGAGACCTGGGAGAACGGCAAGGCGGTGCGCGAGACCCTGGCCGCCGACCTGCCCCTGGTGGTGGATCACTTCCGCTACTTCGCCGGCTGCATCCGCGCCCAGGAGGGCTCCGCCGCCGAGCTGGACCAGAACACCGTCAGCTACCACTTCAAGGAGCCCATCGGCGTGGTCGGCCAGATCATCCCGTGGAACTTCCCCCTGCTGATGGCCGCCTGGAAGCTGGCCCCGGTACTGGCGGCCGGCTGCTGCAGCGTGCTCAAGCCCGCCGAGCAGACCCCGGTCACCATCATGCTGATGATGGATCTCATCAAGGACATCCTGCCCCCCGGCGTGGTCAACGTGGTCAACGGCTTCGGCGCCGAGGCGGGCCAGGCGCTCGCCACCAGCAACCGGATCCAGAAGCTGGCGTTTACCGGCTCCACCGAGGTGGGCGCCCATATCCTGCGCTGCGCCGCCGACAAGCTGATCCCCTCCACCGTGGAACTCGGTGGCAAGTCCCCCAACATCTACTTCGCCGACGTGATGCAGCACGAGAGCAGCTACATCGACAAGGCGGTGGAAGGGATGCTGATGACCTTCTTCAACCAGGGGGAGGTGTGTACCTGCCCCTCCCGCGCCCTGGTGCAGGCCAGCATCTATGACGACTTCATGGACCGGGTGCTGGCCCGCGCCCGCACCATAGTGCAGGGCAACCCTCTCGACACTGCCACCCAGGTGGGGGCCCAGGCGTCCCGCGAGCAGTTCGACAAGATCCTGAGCTACATGGAGATCGGCCGCGGCGAAGGGGCAAAAATGCTGCTGGGCGGCGGCCCGGCCAAGGTGAGCGGGCTGGAGGGGGGCTTCTACATCCAGCCCACCATCTTCTCGGGCCAGAACAAGATGCGGGTGTTCCAGGAGGAGATCTTCGGGCCGGCGCTCGGGGTCACTACCTTCAAGGACGAGGCGGATGCGCTGGCCATTGCCAACGACACCCAGTACGGGCTGGGGGCCGGCCTGTGGACCCGGGACAGCAATCTGGCCTGGCGCATGGGGCGCGGCATCCAGGCCGGCCGGGTCTGGGTCAACTGCTACCACGCCTACCCGGCCCATGCGGCCTTCGGCGGCTACAAGAAGTCGGGGATCGGTCGCGAGACCCACAAGATGATGCTGGACCACTACCAGAACACCAAGAACCTGCTGGTGAGCCACGACATCAACCCCCTCGGCTTCTTCTAAGCCCATCCCGTGATCCACAAGGGCGCCTGCGGGCGCCCTTTTTCATGCGGTTCAGGCCACGGGTTGGCCCAGTTGCTGGCGATAGCGCTGGGGGGCGCAACCCTGTTCCCGCTGAAACATGGCGATGAAAGCCGAGGTGGAGGCGTAACCGAGACGCCAGGCGATCTCCTGCACCGGCATCTCGCCCCGCAGCCAGTCCAGCGCCTTCACCAGCCGCAGCCGGGTGCGCCACTGGCCGAGGCTCATGCCAAGCTCCTTCTGGCAGCGCCGCGCCAGGGTGCGCTCCGTGGTGTGCAGCGCCCTGGCCCACTCCACCAGCGTGCGGTTGTCCTCCGGCGCCGCCTGCAATGCCGCCAGCAAGGGGGCCAGCAGGCGATCCCGGCTCTGGGGCAGGTAGCTCGGCTGGCAACGGGTGCGGGCCAGCTTCTCGATGAAGAGCTCACCCTGACGGGCATCCCACTCATCCTCCATGTGGCCGACCCGGCGCTGGGTGAAATCCTCCAGCAGGGCTCGAAGCAAGGGGGTGAGCGCCAGCAGTTGGGGTTCCCGTGGCAGGCGCGGCGCCAAGGCGTGGCTCACGTAGATGGAGGTGTAATCCAGGGTCTGCTCGTTGAAGGCGGTGTGGGGCAGGTCCGCCGGCACCCAGATGAGGTAGTCCGGGGGCGCCACCAGCCGCTCTCCCCCCACCTCCACCACCATGACCCCCAGGCTGATGAGGCTGAGCTGACCCCAGGGGTGGGCGTGCTCGGCGCAGGCGTTGCCCCCCTGGATCTGGCTGTAGCGAAAGTAGAGGGGGTTGGGGTCGGCCAGCAGGCGATCCTGCTCGGCCAGGGTGAGGGTGCCCATGCAGATTGTCCCAAAGCGGTTATGACATGTCTTATTTACGCTACTTACCTCGTTCAAGACAAGGCTAGACTCTCCCCATCGTACCAAGGAGTGCCTATGCCTTTTCTCTTCCCCCTGCTCGCCATCCTGATCTGGGCCGCCAATACCGTGGTCTCCAAGGCCGCCGCCGGCGTGCTGGATCCCGCCGCCATCTCCTTCTATCGCTGGGTGATCGCCGCCCTCGCGCTCTCCCCCTTCTGCCTGCCGCAGCTCTGGCGCCGCCGGGCCGACATCCGCCCCTGGCTCGGCAAGCTGCTGGTGCTCTCCCTGCTCGGCATGGTGCTCTACCAGTGCCTCGCCTACTACGCCGCCCACAGCACCTCGGCCACCAACATGGGGGTCATCGGCTCCCTGCTGCCCCTGATCACCCTGCTCATCGGGGCCTGCTGCTTTGGCCAGAAGCCGGGCAAGCAGGCGCTGCTCGGCATGAGCCTCTCCCTGTTCGGGGTGCTCTGGCTGCTGGGTCAGGGCAACCCCCTGGCACTGCTGCACAGCGGCATCAACCCCGGCGACGGCATGATGCTGCTGGGGGCAGCCAGCTATGCCCTCTATGGCCTCTTGATCCGCCGCTGGCAACTGCCGTTCGGCCCCTGGCTCAACCTCTACCTGCAGATCCTGCTGGCGGTGCTGCTGCTCATCCCGGTGGCCCTCTCTGCCGACTCCCTGGCCATTCCCGCCCAGGGCTGGAGCATGGTACTGTTCGCCGGCCTCGCCTCCTCCATCTTCGCCGCCTACTGCTGGATGCGCGGCCTCGCCACCCTGGGGGCGGAGCGCACTTCGGTCTTCATGAACCTGATGCCCCTGTGCACGGCCCTCATCGCCGTCATCACCCTGGGGGAGCCCATCCACGGCTATCACCTGCTGGGGGGCGGCCTCATCCTGACCGGGGTCATGCTCTCCCAGCTCAAGCCGAGGGTACGCCGTCCTCTGCCGGAAGGTGCTTGAGCCGGCCAGCACCATGAAAGAAGGGAGCCTCGGCTCCCTTCTTGCTGCCCTCGTCAGGGCACACCTGACCTTTTCGTCAGGGTGGCGTCTCCTCCTTAATCCCTGCCCCCCCGCCCCTTGTCATGGGCGGCGAAGGCGCTGCGGGCCGCACTGATGCCATTCATGCAGGCGGGCACTCCGGCATAGACGGCGACCTGGAGCAGGATCTCGATGATGGTCTCCCGGCTGACCCCCACATTGAGGGCGGCCCGGATATGGAACTCGAGCTGTCCGGGCGCCGTGCCCATTCCCATCAGGGTCGCCACCGTGAGCATCTCGCGGGTGCAGAGATCGATGCCGGGACGGGCGAGCACATCGGCAAAGGCAAACCCCAGCACCAGCTCGGCAAGCTCGGGTGACAGGGCATCCAGGCTGGCGGCGACCCGCGTGGGCGCCAGGGGATCGAGCCGGGCCAGCAGCGCGAACGCCCGTTCACGGCGATCCGTGTGCGAGCCGCTCATGCGTTCACCCCCTTCATCCCCTCGGCGGTATAGCGCTCCCCCGCCACCGGCAGGGTCCGGATGGCCTGTCCCAGGGCCCCGAGCTCCGCTGGGGAGAGGCGCACCGAGAGGGCGCCGAGGTTATCCTCAAGGTGGGTCAGGCGCCGGGTGCCGGGGATGGGCACTATCCCCTCCCACTGCGCCAGCAGCCAGGCCAGGGCTATCTGCGCCGCCGAGCATCCCTTCTGCTGCGCCAGGGCCATGACCGCCTGCACCAGGGTGCGGTTGGTGGCGAGGTTGTCCTCCTGAAACCGCGGCAGACCGGCCCGAAAATCCCCCTCCTCGAACACCGCCTCCTGCTGGTAGCGCCCGGTCAGAAACCCGCGCCCCAGGGGGGAGTAGGCCACCAGACCAATCCCCAACTCCCGGCAGGCGGGCAGCACCGCCGCCTCCACCTCCCGCGTCCAGAGGGAGTATTCGGTCTGCACCGCCGCCACCGGGTGCACGGCATGGGCGCGCCTCAGGGTGGCCTCGCTCACCTCGCACAGACCGATGCGGGCTATCTTGCCCTCCTGCACCAGCTGCGCCAGCCCGGCCATGGTCTCCTCGACGGGATGGGCCGGATCGAGGCGGTGCACATAGTAGAGATCGATCTGCTCGATGCCGAGGCGGCGCAGGGAGCCCTCGCAGCTCTGGCGCGCATAGCGGGCGCTGTTGTCGAGAGTACGCCTGTACTCCCCGTGCTGGCGCACGATGCCAAACTTGGTGGCGACCTTCACCTGCCCCCGCCGGGTCGCGAGAAAACGCCCGATCAGCGCCTCGTTGTGGTGGGGGCCGTACATGTCGGCGGTGTCGAGCAGGTCGATGCCCCGCTCCACCGCCTCCGCCAGCACTCGCAAGGACGTCTCATCGTCCCGCGGCCCGTAGAATTCGCTCATCCCCATGCAGCCCAGCCCCAGGGCAGAGACCTGCAGGTTGGCTCCCAGTGTTCGTCGTTGCATCGCATTTTCTCCCTGACAAGTTGCAGGGGAGTATGGCCTTCCGAAAATGAATGAGATATAGAGATAACTGGCAACCTATTTTCCGATTATGGAAACACTATGCACGATCCCCTGCTCTGGGACGACGCCCGCGTCTTCCTGGCCATCGCCCGCAGCGGCACCCTGAGCGGTGCCGCCCACGCCCTTCGCATGGGGGTGGCCACCGTCTCCCGGCGCCTGGACCGGCTGGAGGCGGCCCTCGGCCTGCCCCTGTTCAGCCGCCACCAGCAGGGCTATCGCCTGACCGACGACGGGGAGGCCCTGCTTGAGCGAGCCGAAGCGCTGGAACATGCGGGGCTGGCCTTTGGCGAGGCGGGACAGTTGCAGGGACAGGTGGCCGGCACAGTGCGCCTCGCCACCGCCGAAAACCTGGCCAATCCCCTCATCATCCCCTCCCTGCCGACGCTCTTTGCCCAGCACCCCGAGCTGAGGGTGGAGCTGGTCACCGGGGTGCAGACGGTGAACCTGCACCGGCGCGATGCCGATCTCGCGGTGCGCATGGTCAAGCCCGATGCCGGCCACCTCACCCTGCTGCGTCTGGGCACCCTGGGCTTTGGCCTCTACGGGACCGGCGCCTACCTGGATGCCCGCAGCCCCGGGGTGGATGCCGCCAGCTTCGATCAGGATGACTTCATCGGCTGGAACGAAACCCAGAGCCACCTGCCCGCCGCCAGATGGATGACCCGCATGCTGCGCGGCCGCCCCTGCCGGGTGGAGACCGGCACCCTGGCGGCCCAGCTCGCCGCCGCCCAGGCCGGTCTGGGGCTCGCGGTGCTGCCCCACTACCTGGCCCGCCAGACGGATCTGGTCTGCCTGCTGCCGGAGCTCGGGGTGGATCAGCCCATCTGGCTGGTGCTCCACAGCGATCTCGCCCACTCCCGGCGGGTGCGGGCCGTGGCGGATCACCTCATCGCCCTGTTCGAGCGCGCCCGTACCGCCCTGCACCCCTTCTCGGGCGACCCCAGATAGAGGGGCCGGCTCGCATCGGGGCAAAACAAAAGGGAGCTCAAAGGCTCCCTTTTATCTGCGCAGCATGGTGTGCGCGGCCTCTTCGGCGTTGTGCCCGCGGCGGGGTCACGACTCCCGGCGCCAGTGGTAGCGCCGCTCCGGGCGGCCACGCTGGCCGTAGTTGAGCTCCACGTCCAGCCGATCTTCTGACTCCAGAAACTCCAGGTAACGGCGGGCCGTAGTGCGACTCAGGGAGAGGCGCAGGGCCACGGTGTCGGTGGAGAAGGTGTTGTCCGGCTCCCCCGCCAGCAGATCCAGCACCTGGCGCAGGGTGATGGCGTCGATCCCCTTGGGGGTTTCCCGCGCCTCCCGCCCCTGGTTGCGCGCCTTGCCCATCAGGCGGTCCAGATCGCTCTGGGCCAACTCCCCCGGCTCGCACAGGCGGCGATGGAGGACCAGGATCTCCTCCAGGCTCTGCTGGATGCGAAACAGCCGCAGCGGCTTGATGACGTAATCCTGGACTCCCAGGTTGAGGGCCTGCTGTATGGTCTCCACGTCGCAGGAGGCGGTCACCATCATCACCATCACCTCCCGGTTGTGGCTGCGCAGCCGGCTCACCCACTCCAGGCCCGAGCCATCTGGCAGGGAGATGTCGACCATCAGCAAGCGGGGCTCGCTCCCCGCCATCAGGCGATCCGCCTCGGCCAGGGTGCCGGCCCGCCCCATCAGGGAGAACCCGGCCGTGGAGGAGACCAGCTCCCCCAACATGGCGCCTATCCGCTCGTCATCCTCGATAATCAGCGTGAAGATTGGCTTCATGACTTACACCAATTGGTTTTTATTCAAATAGATACCGAACAGGGTCGTCTGCTCGGCGGTGCGGCGCCATTCTATCACGCCCCCCCGCCTGGCCACCGTCTTCTTGACCAGGAAGAGGCCGACCCCGTGATCCCCGGTCTGGCGGCTGACACCGTAGTCGAACAGGTGATCCGCCAGCGCCTCGTCCACCCCCTCGCCACTGTCCTCCACCTCGATCACCAGCCGCCGCCCCAGATCATCGAGGGAGAGCAGCACCCTGGGCGCGGCGTGCTCGCGGTTCCCCCAGGCGGCGCGAATGCCGTTGTCCAGCAGGTTGCCGATGCAGGTGATGAGATCCGCCGACACCTCGGCCGGATACTCCCCGAGGGCCGACCCCGCATCCAGCACCAGCTCCACCCCCAGCTCCCGCGCCCGGCTGAACTTGCCGAGGATGAGCCCGGCCACCGGCTTGTTCTCGATGACCCGCAGCAGATCCTGCAACATGTTCTGGCAGGCTTCGTTCTCCTGCTGGATGAGGTCTACCGCCTGCTCCACGTGGCCGAGCTGGAGCAGGCCGGAGAGGCTGCTGAGCTTGTTGGCGAATTCATGGGTCTGGATGCGCAGCATCTCGCCGTACTGGCGCAGGTGGGTCACCTGCATGCCCAGGCTGCCGGTGCCGTCTGGCCGGCTGAAGATAAGCATGCGCCCCGGCTCGCGACCGCTGAGCTCCTGCCAGTGGCCGACGAAGTCATCCCCCTGCACGGTGAACCTGACCGCTCCCCCTTGCTGCAACGTGGGCACGAGGCCGGGGGCCAGCTCCGCCAGGGAGCGGCCCAGCAGGGCGTGGCGCCCGGTGCCGGGCAGTCGCAACTGATAGAAGGCGGCGCTGTTGAGCATGGTGATCCTGTGCTGGTTGTCCAGGGCCACTATCCCCTCCGAGATCCCCTCCAGCACCAGATCCTGCTGGGCGAAGCGATTGGCGATGGTCTCCGGCTCCAGATCCAGCAGGGTGCGGCGCAGCAGGTGCTGCACCCAGAGCGCCAGCAGCAGGCCGCACCCCAGCACCGCCGCGATGGCGCCGACCAGCAGGGCGATCCGCTCCTGATAGGTGCCCTCCACGGTGCGCATCAGATAACCCACCGCCACCGCACCGATGGCCTGGCCATCGGGCCCCACCACGGGAGCGAAGCAGCGGATGGCGGGACCCAGGGTGCCCACGTCCCGGGAGCAGTAGCTCTCGCGCGACTGGAGCGCAGGCCAGATGTCCTCCCCCCGGAAGGTCTGGCCCACCAGCTCGGGGGAGGGGTGGCTCAGACGCCTGGCATGTTCGTCGGTCACCACCATGTAGGCGGCGTCGGTGCGGCTGCAGATCCCCTGCACATAATCCCGCAGCCCGGGATCGCTCCCCTTCTCCAGGGCCCGGACCACCCGGCTGTCCGCCGCCAGCACCCGGGCCAGATCGCTCCCCTTCTCCTTCAGGTTGTTCTCCAGCAGGTGGCGCATGAAGAGGGCGAGCAGACAGCCCAGGATCAGGATCAGCAGCAGTGACAAGCCAAGCGAGAGGGTGACTAGCTGGTGGCGCAGTTTCATCGTTCAACCTTGCAGCGGACGGGAAAGCCCAGGGTGAGGGTGTCCCCCGGCCGGGTCAATGGCCAGCCTGGCGCACCTCAAAGGTGGCCACTCTAGCGCCTCCCCCGGCCGTTGTCGGTTAGCTGGCCCGCAAAGCCATATAAAAACTTAAACACCACGGCCCGGGCAAAAAACCTGAACGTGAGCTGTATCACACTATTTACTTAGCCTGCGAAACAAATATAATGCTTCGCAAGCTAAGTAATTGAGGTGCCCGTCATGAAAAAGGATCTGGAGATGTTGCGAGAACTCTCCCTCGCCGAGCAGCTGGGGCGATTGCACCGGCTCTGGCGCACCGTGGCCGATCTCGAGCTGGCACCTCTGGGGCTCACCCATCCCCGCTGGACCGCCCTGTGGAAACTCAGCCGCCTCGGCGGCCACCTCAGCCAGAAGACCCTGGCCGAGGCCCTGGAGATAGAGCTCCCCTCCCTGATGCGGACCCTGGGTCAGCTCGAGGAGCAGGGGCTGATCGAGCGCCACTGCTGCAGCCAGGACAAGCGGGCCCGCATCGTCACCCTGACCCCGGCGGGCAAGGCGCTGCTCGATCAGATCGAGGGCCGCATCATCGCCGTGCGCCGGGAGCTGCTCACCGGCATCAGCCAGCAGGAGCTGGCCCAGTTTGAAGACATTGTGCACCGCATCTCCGCCAACGCCCTCGGCAAGATAGCCGCACAGCATGAAGAGAGAGAATAAGATGACACCGGATCAACAATTCAAGCGCTGGATAAAGTGGGCCATCGTCTGCTTCGTCCTGGTGTTTGGCTACTTTCTGCTGGCCGACATCAAGATGCCCCTGACCCCCCAGGCCATGGCCACCCGGGTCGTCACCCGGATGGCCCCCCAGGTCAGCGGCAAGGTGGTCGAAGTCGCCGTCGCCAACAACCAGCACGTCAAGCAGGGGGATCTGCTGTTCGCCCTCGACCCGGAACCCTTCCAGCTCGCCGTGGATCAGGCCAGGCTCGCCCTGGATCAGGCCAGGCAGCAGAACCGCCAGCTGGACGCAACCCTGACCGCCTACGAGGCGGAGTACAGCTCGCTGCGCACCCAGGCCGACCAGAAACAGCGGGAAGCGGCGCGCATCGACGCCCTCTACCGCCGTCACATGGTCTCTGAACAGCAGAAAGATGACGCCGACAGCGCCGCCCGCACCGCCCGTGCCAACCTGCTCGGCAGCCAGGCCCGAGTAGAGCAGGCCCGCGTCAACCGCGGCTTGCCAGGGGAAGACAACCTGCTGCTGCGCCAGGCCCGCAACCGCCTCGCCCAGGCCGAGCTCAACCTCGCCTACAGCCGGGTTCATGCGAGCCAGGACGGCATCATCACCAACCTGCAGCTCAAGCCTGGCAGCGTGGCCAATGCGGGCTCCCCCCTGCTGGCCCTGGTCTCCGAGCAGGTGGACGTGATCGCCGATTTTCGCGAGAAGAGCCTGCGCCACGTCAGCGCCGGCAGTCAGGCCCTCGTCGCCTTCGACGGCGAGCCCGGTCGTCTCTATCCTGCCCGCGTCGCCAGTCTGGATGCCGGGGTCAGCGCCGGTCAGTTTGACGCCAACGGCCAGCTTGCGAACCCCGTCGAGTCCGATCGCTGGGTACGCGATGCCCAGCGCCTGCGCCTGCACCTGACCCTGGAGCAACTGCCCGCCCACCTGCCGGCCGGGGCCCGCGCCACGGTGCAACTGCTGCCGGACAACACCCTGACCGGGCTGCTGGCCCGCGGCCAGATCCGTCTGCTCAGCCTGCTGCACTACATCTATTGAGATGACGACCATGAACCTGTGGCACAGACCCCTCACCCCCAACGAACTGCGCCAGTGTCTGCGCATCGCCTTTGGCTGCACCCTGGGGTTTGTGCTGTGCAAGATCTTCGGCTGGAGCAACGGGGTCTTCTTCACCGTCACCCCGGTGCTGCTGCTCGGCCTGGTGCCGGTGATGAACGGTCACGCCGCCCGCCAGCTCATCGCCTCCGCCGCCATGTGCGGTCTGGAAGTGGGGCTGCTCGGCGGCCTGTTCGGCGGCCACCCGGGGCTCATGACCCCCCTGGTCTTTTTGCTCTTCCTCTACCGTTTCGCCGCCATGTCCCGGGGCAGCCTGTTCCTGTTCGGTGCCAACGGCGTGCTCAGCCTCAGCATCATGCTGCACTTTGCCAGCTACCCCGGGATTGATCTGAACGACCTCATCTTCAGCAACCTCTGGGCCAGCGTCCTGTCGGTGCTCATCGCCTATCTGATGACGGCCCTCATTCCGGACGTGGAGGAGCGCCCCAGGCCGGCCCCCTCCCCCAAGGCGCCGCACCGGATGCGACACGAAGCCCTGCTGGGGGCGTCCATCGCGACCCTCTCGTTCCTGGTGTTCCAGATCTTCGATCTGCGCGACTCCATGTCCGCCCAGGCCACCACCCTGCTGCTGCTCTTCCCCATGCACTGGAACGGCGCCCTGGACTATGCCCGCAAGCGGGCCATGGGCACCCTGCTGGGGGTGAGTTTCGGCATCCTGGGGCAGCTGGTGCTCTATGACTGGTCCGGCTTGCTGCTGCTGGTGACCCCGGTGCTCTGGCTCGGCGCCATGCTGTTCAGCTATGCCCATGTGAAGGAGGCGAGCGGCTCCGGAGTCGGCTTCGGTGCCCTCACCACCCTCGGCATCCTGTTCGGCCAGTACCTGACCCCGGGTAACGACCTGGTGTTCAGCGCCCTCTATCGGGTGAGCAGCATCCTCTTTGCCATCGTGGTCACCCTGCTCGCCTGCTACCTCATCCACCGGCTGCTCAATCGCTTCGAGGCGACACGGTTCGGCCACTGACCCTTTTCTGCAGCCATTGGACGGCTCCCTTTCGCCCCGCTTGCCTGCCGGGGCGTTTTTTTTCCTGCCCCACGGACCAGAGGGAGACGGACGCATCCCGACGCAGGGCTCCCGCCACGAGGTTGCAGTTGTGCCTCATCCTGTTAGGCTCAAGGCCATATGACACCGTTGTGAGGATCAAACATGAAACACGCCAAGCTCTTTCTACTGGGGGCGGGCGCCATCACCCTGCTCGGCGGCTGCGATCTGGGCAGCGGCAAGCTGGGAGTGACCGGCGGCGATCCCGTCACCTATCTGTGTGAACAGAACCAGAAAGTGCAGGTTCGCTACTTCTCTCTCTCGGACGAGAGCCTGAACTTCGTCAAGCTCTCCCTCCCCGATGGCAAGGATTACACCCTGCCCCAGGCGGTTTCCGCCTCCGGCGCCCGCTATACCGACGATCACGAGGTGGTCTGGTGGAACAAGGGCAAGGAGGGGTTCGTCGAGATGCGCGATGACGCCGGGGAGTGGCAGAGCCGCTACAACGACTGCAAGGAGCAGTGATCCGCGCCGTCATGGCACAGAGCCCACACGAAACACCCCGGCCTGGCCGGGGTGTTTGTCATTTCACTTCCACTTCGAATCGGGCCACAACCCGAGCCGGAATGGCTTGCTGATTCTGCTCCGATGGCCGGTAGCGCAGCTGCGCCAGCCCGGAGATGGCGATGAGATCCAGCACGCCGGGGGGCTGGGACTCCAGTACCTCTGGGCTGAACAACGTGCCATTGGAATCGATGAGGTAGCGAAGGGTCACATACCCCTTGACCGGCCTCTGCGCCGGCAGCCCCCCGACCGGGTTAAACCTGATGGCATCCCCCACCAACACCCAGTATTCGGGCAGCGTTTCCCAGGTGACATCCACCGGAGGCCGATTCAGCTTGGCGGTGGTGGCACAGCCCCCGAGCAGGGCCAGGGCGGCCCACAGCAACAACCCTTTCACACGCACTGACATTCCCTCTTCGTTGTATCGCTCGACTCCATGAGCGACGCGCCAGTGTCAGGCAAAGGGGCTCATCCGGGAAGCCCCCATCTGGCAGGCAAAAAAAAAAGCCAACCCCGGAGGGCTGGCCTTGTGATCTCTCACGGCTCAGGCGCGCTTGTCGCTTACCACCAGCCAGAGGGCATGGACCATGCCGGGCAGACCGCCCAGCAGGGTCAGCACTATGTTGATGAGGAAATGGAGGCTGAAGCCTACCTGGATAAAGGCGCAGACCGGGGGGAGAAAGATGGCCAGCAGGATCTTGAGCAGATTGTTCATCGGGATTCCTCGTGTAAACAGCGCTTGGGGTTGGCCTAACCATAAACACCCAAGGCCTCAACTGCAAACCAGACAGGGGATCCGCTCTCCTCCTCCCCGCCAGGCGTTGAGGTCGTGAACCATCTGATTGCGGCTGCCACGCCAGAGCAGACCGGGATCCGCCAGGGCCTTCTCGAACCTGCCATCCACCAGCACGTCCAGCAAGGCCACCAGTTCCCGCTGGGCCGGGCTGAGATCGGCCAGCAGATAGCCGGTCCAGCACCAGATGTCCTTGCCGGGGCACTCGGTTCGCACCCGCTTCACCAGCGCCAGCACATGCGGCACGTTGGCGGGGTGGAGCGGATCGCCGCCGGAGAGCGACAGTCCGCGCCGCTTGATGCGGCTGTCGTTGAGATCGTGAATGATGCGATCGCTCATCGCCTCATCGAACGGCTTGCCCCCATCGAGCCGCCAGGTGCTCTGGTTGTAGCAACCGGGGCACTGGTGCTCGCAACCCGACACGAACAGGGTGGCGCGGGTGCCGGGGCCGTTGATCACATCGACCGGGTAGTACTGGTGGTAGTGCATTCGAGTTCTCTGGGTTAACGGCCAACCCCCTCCCAACCTCCCCCTTCGAAAGGGGGAGGAGCTTCTTTGCCCCCTCCCCTGCCAAGGGGAGGGCTGGGGTGGGGTCTGCTCGCTTACATATGCTTGACGCGGCGCTTCACCTCTTCCTGCTTGCCCGCGTTGAAGGGGCGCGCATCCGGGCTGCCGAGATAGCCGCACACCCGGCGGGTCACCGACACCTTGGCCGGGTCGTGGTTGCCGCAACGCGGGCAGGTGAAGCCCTTGGAGGTGCACTCGAACTCGCCGGTGAAGCCGCAGTCGTAACACTCGTCGATGGGAGTGTTGGTGCCGTAATAGGGCACCTTGTCATAGCTGTAGTCCCAGACATTCTCCAGCGCCTCCAGGTTGTGCTGGATGTTGGGGTACTCGCCGTAGCAGATGAAGCCGCCGCTGGCGATGGGCGGATAGGGCGCCTCGAAGTCCAGCTTGTCGTAGGGGTTCACCTGCTTCTCCACGTCCAGGTGGAAACTGTTGGTGTAGTAGCCCTTGTCGGTCACCCCGGCCACCACGCCAAACTCCTTGGCATCGATGCGGCAGAAACGGGTGCAGAGGTTCTCGCTCGGGGTGGAGTAGAGGCTGAAGCCGTAGCCGGTCTCCTCCTTCCACTCGTCGGTGGCAGCCTTGAGCCGCGCGATGATGGCGATGGCCTTCTGGCGCAGGGTCTCGCTGTCGAACAGGTGGACGTCGGTGCCATAGAGGGCGTTGATGGTCTCGTGTACCCCGATGTAACCCAGCGAAATGGAGGCGCGGCCATGTTTGAAGATCTCGCTGATGTTGTCATCGGCCTTGAGGCGCACCCCGCAGGCCCCCTCCATGTAGAGGATGGGGGCGACCCGGGCCTTGACCCCATCCAGGCGCTCGATGCGGTACATGAGCGCTGTCTTGGCCACCCGCAGGGCGGCGTCCAGCTTGTCCCAGAAGTCCGCTTCATCGCGGGATTTCAGGGCAATGCGCGGCAGGTTGAGGCTCACGACCCCCAAGTTGTTGCGCCCCTCGTGGACCAGCTCGCCATTCTCCTCGTAAGCACCGAGGAAGGAGCGGCACCCCATGGGGGTCTTGAAGGAGCCGGTCACCTTGACCACCTGGTCGTGGTTGAGGATGTCCGGGTACATCCGCTTGGAGGCGCACTCCAGCGCCAGCTGCTTGATGTCGTAGTTGGGATCCCCCTGCTTGTGGTTCAGGCCATCCTTGATGGCGAACACCAGTTTCGGGAAGACGGCGGTCTTCCTGTTCTTGCCAAGGCCGGCGATGCGGTTGCCAAGGATGGCGCGCTGGATGAGGCGCGATTCCCAGCTGTCCCCCAGGCCAAAGCCGAAGGTGACGAACGGCGTCTGACCGTTGGCGGTGTGCAGGGTATTGACCTCGTATTCGAGGGACTGGAAGGCGTCGTGGCACTCCTTCTCGGTGCGGGCCATGGCATAGGCATCCACGTCCCTGATCCCCCACTCCTCGGCCACCTCCCGGTGCTTGTGCCAGCTGATGGTCACATAGGGTGCCAGCACCTCGTCGATGCGGTTGATGGTGGTGCCGCCATAGATATGGCTCGCCACCTGGGCGATGATCTGGGCGGTCACCGCGGTGGCGGTGCTGATGGATTTGGGAGTGTCTATCTCCGCGTTGCCCATCTTGAAGCCGTGGGTCAGCATCCCCTGCAGATCGATCAGCATGCAGTTGAACATGGGGAAGAAGGGGGAGTAGTCGAGATCGTGGAAGTGCAGGTCGCCGCTCTCGTGGGCCTGCACCACGTCACGGGGCAGCATGTGACTGATGGCGTAATGCTTGGCGACAATGCCCGCCAGCAGGTCACGCTGGGTCGGGATCACCTTGGAGTCCTTGTTGGCGTTCTCGTTGAGCAGGGCCGCGTTGGTCTGCTCCACCAGGCCGCGGATCTCCTGGGCCAGGCGACCCCGGGCCTCTCGGGCCTGATCCCGGTCGTGACGGTATTCGATGTAGGCACGGGCGATGGCCTTGTCGTCGGAGGCCATCAGGTGGTTCTCGACCCGGTTCTGGATCTCGTGGATGTCTACCTCCCCTCGTCCCTCCAGCTCCTGGCTGACAGCGGCGGCAATGCGCTCTGCCAGCGCCGGACTGGCCTGATTGACCGCGGCCGCCGCCCGGCTGACCGCATCGCGGATCAGTTGGCCATTGAATGGTGCACGACATCCATCGCGTTTGATCACTACCGGTTTCATCGATTTTCCCCGTATTGAAAGACCTGGTGGCCACCCTCGGCTCACCCTCGTTGAGTCCCCTTCTCCACGCCCGTCCCCGGCGCAAACAAGGTCAGCCAAGGCTTGAAACACCTGGGCTGACACTGAGAGGGCGACCACTTATGCACAGCTTTATGACACTATATATGGGTGTTTTTTTTATGCTTACCCCTATATGTGGGGTCTATTAGGCACCAAAGCGGTACCCTGTTTCTTGATCCAGAACAGGTTTTGGAAGGAGTGGGGCAGTTCACGACCAGCGCCAAAAGGCGCTCTTTTTGCTCACCCCAGACGGGATGCGGGCTCCCGCCCGGCAGGGGATAAAAAGAGAGGGGCACGCCTTCCGACAACAATTGACCGAGGCGCCAGAGAGCGGGAGAGCACATACTGGGGAACAGTCTGTCCCTTGCGGAAAACACACGTGACCAAGGTCTTGCTCCTGCTCTCTCTCCTCTCCCTCCCGCTGCTGGCCGCCGAGATCCTGGTGATCAGCAGCTATCACCAGAGCAACCAGTGGGATCAGAGCTACAGTGCCGGCCTCGAGCAGCACCTCAAGCAGGCGCATCACCTCGGCTATCTCTATCTGGACACCAAGCGCCAGCCCGGCCAGACCCGTGACGAACTGCTCGCCAAGGGAATGGCCGCCTACCGGGCCCACCAGCCGGCGCTGGTGATCCTGGGGGATGACAACGCCATCAACGCCCTCGCCCGACCCATCGCCGCCCGGGGAACGCCCGTGGTGTTTCTCGGGATGAATGAGAATCCGCGCCCCAAGGGGCTGGTCGGCCACCCCCTGATCACCGGCGTACTGGAACGCCCCCTGCTCAAGCGCAGCATCAGCGAGATGAGTCAGTTGATGGGAGGACTGGAGCGCGCCCTGGTGCTGTTTGACGAAAGCGAGGTGTCCCGCACCGCCGTCGCCCACGAGTTCAAGGGGCGAGGCGAGCTGACGATCGGCCAGACCCGGGTCAGCAGCCGCCAGTTCACCGACTACGGACGCTGGCAGGAGGCAGTGCTCGCCAGCCGGGAAAATGGCTATCAGGCGCTCTTCCTCGGCCTCTACCACACCCTCACCGACGCGCAGGGCCAGCATGTGAGCGAGCAGCAAGTGCTGGCATGGACCAGCGCCAACAGCCCGGTGCCACTGTTCTGCTTCTGGGCCTTTGCGGTGGGCAGGGGAGCCGCCATCGGCGGCCTGGTGCTCGACGGCCACAGTCAGGGAGAGAGAGCCGCCGAACTGGCCAATGCCATCCTCTCGGGCACGGCGCCCGGCGCCCTCTCCCCCCGCGCCGCATCCCGCGGGGAATATCTGTTCAGCAAGAGCGAACTGGCACGCTGGCACCTGACGGCTCCCGATGCCTGGCAGGACAAGGTGAGTTACGTCGAGTGAGCCCACCAACGACAAACCCGGCCAATGGGCCGGGTTTGTCTGCTCAAACGTGCATCCTCAGGGCTGAATGGCCGCCTGCAACTCGGCTTCGGTCCAGATGGTGATCCCCAGCTCCTGGGCCTTGGCGAGCTTGGAGCCTGCCGCCTCCCCCGCCACCAGCACGTCGGTCTTGGCCGACACGGAGCCCGCCACCTTGGCCCCCAGGGCCTGCAGCGCCGCCTTGGCGTCGTTGCGGGACAAGGCGGTGAGGGTGCCGGTCAGCACGAAGGTCTTGCCGGCAAAGGGCTGATCGCTTATCTCTTTCTTCTCGATGGCCGGCCAGTGGATACCGGCGGCCAGCAGGGCGTCGAGCACCTCGATGTTGTGGGGCTGGCGCAGGAAGTAGTAGACGTGCTTGGCCACTATGTCTCCCACGTCAGGCACCTCCAGCAACTGCTCCACCGAGGCGGCGCGCAGGGCATCCAGGGTGAGGAAGTGGTTGGCGAGGTTCAAGGCGGTCGCCTCTCCTACTTCGCGGATCCCCAGGGCAAATAGGAAGCGGGGCAGGGTGGTGCTGCGGGCGGCATCGATGGCGGCCACCAGGTTGAGGGCCGATTTTTGCCCCATCCGCTCAAGCCCGGCCAGCTGGATGGCGTTGAGGCTGAACAAGTCTGCCGGGGTCTTCACCAGCCCCTTGTCCACCAGTTGCTCCACTATCTTGTCGCCAAGGCCATCCACATCCATGGCGCGACGCGCCGCGAAGTGCTTGATGGCGGCCGCCCGCTGGGCCTCGCAGAAGAGACCGCCGGAACAGCGGGCCACGGCCTCCCCTTCCAGCCGCTCCACCGCCGAGCCGCACACCGGGCACTCGGTCGGGAAGAGGATCGCGCGGGCATCCGCCGGGCGCTGCGCCTCCACCACAGCCACGACCTGAGGGATCACGTCCCCCGCCCGGCGCACGATCACGGTGTCGCCGATCATCACGCCAAGGCGCGCGATCTCGTCCGCATTATGCAAGGTGGCGTTGGAGACGGTGACGCCGCCGACAAACACCGGCTTGAGCTTGGCCACCGGGGTGATGGCACCGGTGCGGCCCACCTGGAACTCAACATTCTCCAGCAGGGTCATCTCCTCTTCTGCCGGGAACTTGTGGGCGGTAGCCCAGCGCGGCGCGCGGGCAACGAAACCGAGCTCCCCTTGCAGGGCGATGTCATCCACCTTGTAGACCACGCCGTCGATCTCGTAGGGGAGATCCCCGCGACGCGCCAGGATATCATCGTGAAACGCCTGGCAGCCGGCGGCACCCTCTTTGAGCTTCACCTCGGGGCTGAGCGGCAGACCCCAGGCCTTGAGCTGATTGAGGCGACCGAAGTGGGAATCCCCCAGCTCGTCGCCACCGACTCCCACGCCGTAGGCATAGAAGCTGAGGGGGCGGCTGGCGGTGATGCGTGAATCGAGCTGGCGCAGGCTGCCGGCAGCGGCGTTGCGCGGGTTGACGAACACCTTCTCCCCCGCCGCCAGCGCATCGCGGTTCATCGCCTCGAACCCGGCCTTGGGCATGAAGACCTCCCCACGCACCTCCAGCCGCGCCGGCCACCCCTGGCCGCGCAGGGTCAGGGGAATGGCCTTGATGGTGCGCACGTTCTCGGTGATCTCCTCCCCCGTGGTACCGTCCCCGCGAGTGGCGGCCTGTACCAGCTGGCCATCCACGTAGAGCAGGCTCACCGCCAGACCGTCGAGCTTGGGTTCGCAACAGAAGGTGAAAGTCACCTCCCGCTTGAGGCGATCACTCATGCGTTGCTCGAACGCCTGCAACTCCTCGCTGCTGAAGACGTTGTCCAGACTCAGCATGGGGATCTCGTGGCGTACCTGCTTGAAGGCGGTCAGCGGCTGGCCCCCCACCCGCACGCTCGGCGAGGCCGGGGTTTTGAGCTCGGGATGCTCGGCCTCCAGCGCGATCAGCTCGCGCATCAGGCGATCGTATTCGGCGTCCGGCACCGTGGGGTTGTCCAGCACATAGTACTGATGGCCGTACTCGGTCAGCAGCTCACACAGTTGACGGTGGCGGGAGAGGATATCGCTCATGAAAAAGTCTCGAAGTGTGATGGAACATTCAGTCTGGGGCAGAAACAAAAATGCGGCACCGGGGTACCGCACTTTTCATTGTTTAAGCCCCATGGCGCATCAGTCGCGGCTGGCCTCGTAGGCCGCCAGCTCGTGACGGTAGCGGGCGATGTCGTCGTCGCTGAGGGGACTGCGCGAGGCATCGGTCAGCATGGCATCGAGATCGCTCGCCAGCTGATCCGCGGCCTGCAACATGTGCTCGAAGGCGAAGGCGGCATTGCTGCGAAGGGGCAGTTGCATGAAGAGGGACACACCCGGGGTGCTGAACTGCTCCATGCGATAGGGGTTGAAGGTACCCGGCTTGACCATGTTGATCATGGAGAAGAGCACCTCCCCCTTGCCGCCCAGATCTTCGTGACGGTGGAAGATGTCCATCTCGCCAAACTTGAAGCCCAGCGCCAGCAGGGAAGAGAGCAGGGTCGCCCCTTGCAGATCGTGGCCGGGACGGGCCATCAGGTTGATGACATAGACATCCTGCCAGATCTTCTCGACCGGGGCCGGAGCGGGTTCTGGCTCGGCTGTGTGAACCGGCTCTTCATAGGCTGGCTCGTCATCGTAAGCGGGCTCTTCATAAGCCGGCTGGGCGTAGCGGGGAGCCTGCTGGGCAACCGGTGCCGGCTCGCGTGCACCGAAGGTCGGCGCCTGGGCATAGGCCGGCTCCACCAGCGGCTCTTCGTCCAGCGGCTGCATCATGGGCTCGCGCTGCGGACGGGAACGGTGTACCGGGGTACGGCGGATCACCTGGGCAGGTTTGCGCACCGGCGCGGCAGGGGCCTCTTCAACAGGGGCGGCAACCGGCTCGTCATAGTCCTCTTCTTCCTCATACACAGGCTGAGGGGGGACAGGGCGAGCGGCAGGCTTGCGCACCACGGGAGGCGGCAGATCGGCGTCGTCATCTTCATCATCGAAGGCGGGAACGGGGGCGACACGGCGGGGTTCGGGCTGACGGGCCTCGTCGCTGCGCAGTTTGGGCTCGGCACGACGGCCACCGCTCACCACACGCACCTGACCGATGCCATCGCTGTCGAAGGCGTCGTTGTCACGCTCACGGGACTTGGACTCCATCCGACCCAGGGGTTTCTCCTTGATCGGTGCCTGACGATTCTTTCTGTTGCTCCACAACCCGTGAATGAGCAATGCCGCGATGGCAATACCGCCCAGGGCAACCAAGATGTAACGCAATTCCTGCATTAGCTGCTTCTCTTTCTAGTTTTGCTCAGCCAAAGCGACGGCTTCACCGATATCGACCGACACTATGCGCGAAACCCCGGGCTCTTGCATCGTGACGCCAACCAGCTGCTCGGCCATCTCCATGGAGACCTTATTATGACTGATGTAAACGAACTGTACTGTGCTCGACATCTCTTTGACAAGAGAACAGAAGCGACCGACGTTCACTTCATCGAGCGGTGCATCCACCTCATCCAGCAGACAAAATGGTGCTGGATTGAGTCTGAAGATGGCAAAAACCAGCGCAAGGGCGGTTAGCGCCTTCTCCCCCCCGGAAAGCAGGGCAATGGTAGCATTCTTCTTGCCCGGAGGTCTTGCCATGATGCTCACTCCGGCCTCCAAAAGATCATCCGAGGTCAGCTCAAGCCAGGCACTGCCCCCCCCGAACACTTTTGGGAACAGGGATTTTAAATCTTCATTGACCTTATCGAAAGTGTCGCGGAAGCGTATTTGTGTTTCTTTATCAATTCTTTTAATGGCTTGGCTCAAGGTGTCGAGGGCCAGCTCCAGATCCTGGCACTGATTTTCCAGGTAGCTTGAACGGGTTTTCGCCTCTTCGTACTCCTCCAGCGCCGCCAGGTTGATGGCGCCAAGCGCCTCCACCTGCGCCTCCAGCGTCTGGATCTCCTGGCGCAGCTTGCCGCGATCAGCGGCAATCAGCACAGCCTGATCGAGGTCCACCAGGCGAACGCCCAGCTCTTCGAACTGCTCGTGCAGTCCCTGCCTGCGCGTCAGGTTGCGCTCGCGCTCGAGCCGCAGAGTCGCCAGTTTCTCCTGAATTTTCACTAGCTGCTTGTGAGCGGCGCTTCTGGCCTGCTCCAGCTCGGTCAGCTGACGATCCAGCTCTGCGAGCCGCTGGTGACAGGCCAGTTGCTGCGCCTCAAGATTACGCTGTTCGACCAGCAGGGGCGACAGATCCTGACTCGGAGCGGCCCCTGGCTCCTTGAGTTCCGCCAGCTCCAGGCCGATACGGGCCAGCTCCTGCTCGCGCAGCGTGATGAGCTGGCGCTGGTTCTGCTGCTCCAGTTGCAACCGCTGGCAGGCCGCCTGCTGCTGCTCCCGGCGAAGGCGCGCCTCTTCCAGCGCCCGCTCCGCCCCGCTTACCTGCTCCTGGGCAAGCAGCAGCGCCTCGGCGAGTACCTCCCCCTGCTCCTGCAGCTCGCCAAGGGCCGCTTCATCCTGCTCAAGCCGCTCCCCGGCCGACGCCAGCCGCTGCGCCTCCTCAGCCTGCTCTTTATCGAGCCGGGCCAGCTCTTCCCCCAGCTGGCCCAGGCGCTGCAAGCGCTCCTGGCGCTGCCCCTCGCGCAGACTCCAGGCTTCGCGCAGTTGTTGCCACCGCTGCTCCTGCTCGCGCAGGGTGCGCTGAGCCAGCTCATGCGCTCCATGCTGCTGGGCCCGCGCTGCATCGGCGGCGACAAGCTGCTCGTCGAGTCTGTGCAGCGCCTCCCGGCCCGCGGCTAGCTCGGTGTGCAGCCGCTCACGCTCACCGAGCAGCGCCAGGGTACCGAGGGCCATGCCCTCCCCCAGATCCGCCCAGTTGGGGCCGAACCAGTCGCCGGCGGGAGTGAGCAGCGACTCACCGGCAGAGAGGCTGTGCAGGCGGGACAGCGCCTCCTCCCTGCTCTCTGCCAGCCAGATGGCATTGAGGAAAGCCGGAATGTACTCGCCCCCCAGTTGCGCCGCCAGGGTATCGGCCCTGGCTGGCTGGGCCGGGCCAATCCAGAGTCCAGGTTGCGCCAGGTTGCACTCGTCCGCCGGGATTGCGGTGAGCCAGCGGCCGAGCACCTTGTCCAGCCCCCGGGCCCACTCGGGGGGCACCTGCAACCGATCCGCCAGGGTCGCGCCCGCCATCTGCTCCCCCAGGATCTGATCCAGGGTGGCGAGGCGCGCCTCCAGCTCGCGCAGCAGGCCCTGCTGGCGACCCTGCTCTGCCTTGAGTGCTTCATGGCGGGCCACGCCGGCCTGCCACGCCGCATCGGCTTCCTCATGGCGGGCGCGGGAGAGCGAGAGTTCCGCCGCCAGGGCATCGAGGGCCGGTTGCAGGTTCTCCCCCTCCCCGCCAAGGGGCCCGGCCTGTTCGTCTTCCAGCTTGAGGCGGGCCAGCCGGGTCTTGGCCTGCAGCTCCTGCAGGCCGTTCACCTCGGCGCGGGTCTGGTTGAGCCGCCCCTGCAACTGGCCCAGCTGCTGCTGCCACTGCTGCTGACGCTGGCGCGCCTGCTCGAGCCGATCGCCCGCTGCCGCCCGCACGCTCTGCTGGTCGGTAAGCAACTGCTCACACTGCTCGAGGCGCGCCGACGCCACCTCCCCCTGCAACGTGCTGTCGCTCAGCTGTTCCAGTTGGCCGGCCAGCTGGGCCTTGAGGCCGTCGATACGCTCGCCGAGGGACTGCCGCCTCGCCTGCCAGTCGCGGCCCAGCTCGCTCTGGTGCAGTTGCTGCTGCTCGAGGCGGGCGATGGCTTGCCCGCCGAGGAAAATCTGCTGCTGGCGGCTCGCCTGCTCGGCCTGCGCCTCCTGGCGGGCCACCGACAGAGTGACGTGACGCCCCTCGTCGGCGGTGCGCTTGGCATCGAGTGCCGCCAGCGCCTGCTCGGTCTGGGCCAGTTCGGTCTTGGCTTCGCCAAGACGTGTCTCCAGCGCCCACAGTTCCGAGCCGATCAGCTCCGCACGAGCGGCACGTGATCGACTCTTGAGCTGCTTGTAGCGCTCGGCGGTCTCGGCCTGGGCCTTGAGATGCTCGAGGCGTGAGCCCAGTTCGCCGCGGATATCGCCAAGGCGCTCCAGGTTCTCCTGGGTATGGCGGATACGCTGCTCGGTCTCGCGGCGCCGCTCCTTGTAGCGGGAGACCCCGGCGGCCTCTTCCATGAACAGCTTGAGATCGGCGGGGCGGGACTCCACCAGCCGGCTGACGGTGCCCTGTTCGATGATGGCGTAACTGCGGGGCCCAAGGCCGGTGCCGAGGAAGAGGTCGGTCACGTCCTTGCGGCGGCACTTCTGGCCGTTGATCTGGTAGTGGTTGGAGCCGTCGCGTAGCACTTCGCGACGCACCGAGATCTCGGTAAAGCGGCCGAATTCGCCGGGTACCCGGTTGTGGGGATTGTCGAACACCAGTTCCACCGAGGCGCGGCCATGGGCGCTGCGGTTGATGGAGCCGTTGAAGATGACGTCGGTCATGTTCTCGCCGCGCAGATGGCGGGCGGAGCTCTCCCCCAGCACCCAGCGCACGGCGTCGATGACGTTGGATTTGCCGCAGCCGTTGGGGCCCACCACGGCGGTCATGTCGGCGTTGAGTTCGATGCGGGTCGGCTCGACAAACGACTTGAAACCGGCGAGTTTGATCAATTTCAGACGCATGGCGGCCTATGTGGGTAACGAAATAAAGAGGAGGCGGGCAGGCGACTTTACCAAATCAAAGGCTTGTTTGTAATATGCTGGCACTTTCCCCATTCACTGATGGAGCTCACATGAGCCAATCACCCCACATGGTCAAAGATTCGGTCAGCGGTGCAGACTACTTCCTGCGCGGCTTCTCGCTCATCCGCCAGCCCGGCATCCGCACCTTCGTGCTGATCCCCCTGCTGGTCAACTTCGTGCTTTTTGCCGGTGCCTTCTACGCCCTGTTGCTACAACTGGACGGCCTGTTCGCCTGGCTGCACCAGCAGATCCCGAGCTGGCTCTCCTGGCTTGATTACCTGCTCTGGCCCATCGCCCTCATCACCATACTGGTGGTCTTCTCCTTCATCTTCAGCTCGGTGGCCAACTGGATAGCTGCCCCTTTCAACGGCCTGCTGGCAGAGAAGGTGGAACAGATCCTCACCGGTGAAGCCATGAATGACACCGGCATGCTGGATGTGGTGAAAGATGTGCCCCGTACCTTCGGCCGCGAATGGACCAAGCTGAAATACTATCTGCCCAAGGCCATCGGCTGCCTGATCCTCTTCCTGATCCCGGTAGTGGGCCAGACCCTGGCACCCGTGCTCTGGTTCCTGCTCAGCGCCTGGATGATGGCGATCCAGTATGTCGATTATCCGTTCGACAACCACAAGATCGGCTTCATCACCATGCGCGACGCCCTCAAGCAGCGTCGTGGAAAGTGCCTGAGCTTCGGCGCCCTGGTGACCCTCTTCTCCGCCATCCCGGTGGTGAATCTCTTCGTGATGCCGGTGGCCATCTGTGGCGCCACCGCCATGTGGGTGGACCAATACCGCAGCGAGCAACTTGGACGCTGAACCGCGTCATCATGATCAAAAGAGGGGGCGAAAGCCCCCTTTTCATTACTTAATCTAATGCATAACCAAGATAGCTTGTCGCCCCAGCGTAGGGTTGTTAGGATGCGGGCCTTTCTCGCACCCTGGGATATCTCATGTTACATGCACTCTTCTTGCTCGGCCTGGTGGCCGAAGGGATGACTGGCGCGCTGGCAGCGGGTCGGCGACGGATGGATCTGTTTGGCGTCGTGATCATCGCCTCGGCGACGGCCATCGGTGGCGGTACCATTCGGGATGTGCTGCTGGGCCACTATCCCCTGCTCTGGGTCGAGCACCCCGAATACGTGCTGCTGGTGGCGGGCGCCGCCATGGCCGGGGTCATCTCGGCACCGCTGATGCGCTACCTTGGCAAGCTGTTCCTGGCGCTCGATGCCCTGGGGCTCGTGGTCTTCTCCATCTTCGGGGCTGCCCGGGCGCTCGAGATGGGCCACGGGGCTGGCATCGCCTGCATCATGGCCGTGGTGACCGGCGTGTTCGGGGGGGTGCTGCGGGACTTGCTGTGCCAGCGTATCCCGCTGGTGTTCAAGCGCGAGCTCTATGCCGCCGTCTCGCTGATCACCGCCGCGCTCTACTGCTTTGCGCTGCACCATGGGCTGCCCAACGACTGGGCCGCTTTCGGTGCCATCGGCATCGGCTTCGTGCTGCGCCTCCTGGCGGTACGCTTCAAGTGGGGACTGCCCACCTTCAACTATCAGTACGCCACCCATTGAACACGCCAGTTCCTGGCCATATCGCACGGATAACGAGCAACAAAAAAGCGCCATACGGCGCTTTTTTGTTGGGCATCGGCAAGAGAGGAAAGGGTCAGTTGATCCCTTCCGAGCTGAAGAAGGTCGCCTTGTCGGCGATGAAACGCACCTTGATATTCTTGCCTTCCCCTCCCCAGACACAGCTCGTGGTGCCGAGAGCATCGTCGCAACGCTCGGCCTTGCCGAGGATGGCACTCGCTTCGGCATAGCTCATCCCGACTTTCAGCTTGTCGTAGCTCTCGCGGTTGAGCTTGCCGCAACCAGTCAACAACAGGGCGATGAGCCCCCCGATCACAATCTGCTTCATCTTTCTCTCCTCTGGCTGGAGTCCAGAGCCTAGCAGCTTGGTTCCCCTCAATGCCAGCGGCAACAAGATACAATCGGCACTCAACCCTTGAGGAAATCCCGACTCACCAGCTGCGAACGGGGCCTGTATCCAGGTGCACGAAGTTGTCGGAAGGGTAAAAACCCACACCGCCCACCTTGAGGTTCAGGGCGGCCTTGCGCAGGTGCGCCAGCTGCACGCCGGGGATGCGCACGTCAACCGCCTGCCCCAGGGTGTGGTAGCTGTGCTTGGCGACGCCGCGACTCTTGCGCCGCTTCTGCTGATTGGTGGCCGGGGAGCGATAACCCGAGATGAGCTGGATTTCGCCGTGGCGTCCCAACTTGTGTTGCAGCAGAAAGAGCTGATCGAACAGCTTTCTGTCGATGTTGAACACTTCGTTGCGACGGTAGTCACGGAAAATATGGTTGAGCTCCGCCAGCCCGTCGCTCAGATAGTGGCCATCTTCCCAATAACTGGCGCGTACCCGCTCGCCGGTATTGAGGTTGAAGAAACTCAGTTCCCGTCCCGAAGTGCTGCGGCTCGCCAGCGCAGGGAACGACAGCAGGCTGGTCCCCATCAGGCAACCCGCCCCCAGCAGCAGACGGCGTCGGCTTATCTCTTGTCCCAGCATCCGTTGTCCGTCCATCTCATGGTGAAGTCACACAGGTGAATGAATTTGATACAAGGGCCGAAACTACCTGCCAGAAAAAGCGCTGTCAAACCCCATTCACCCATGAAAAAGCCCGGCACGGGCCGGGCTTTTCACTCTGTGGCGAGGATCACAGCAAGCGGCTTTGATAGCTGACTCTGTCGAATCCGTAGATATCGTTGCGCAATTGCTGGCGTCCCTCTTCATCAATCCAGCTGCTCCAGTAGACGGTAAACACCGGGATAGGGTTGCTCAGGGGCAGCCACTTGGTCTGGGTCTCTTTCAGGATGCTGGCCACCTTGTCCGGCTGATAGCGGGAGTCCGCCAGCAGCAGCTCCGCCAGATCGTCGGCGTGTTCCACCCGGATGCAACCCGAGCTGAAGGCACGGGCCCCCTGCTCGAACAGCGCCTTGCGCGGGGTGGAGTGGAGATAGATGGCATCGTTGTTGGGCAGATAGAACTTGTAGCGACCCAGGGCATTGTGATCCCCCGGCTTTTGCCGCAACCGGTAAGGGAAACCGGAGGCCAGCGCATGGTGCCAGCCATCTTCGCTGAACTGCACCGGATTGCCCTCGCCGTCGATCACCTCGAACTGTTCGCGATCCAGGTAGGCAGGATCGCGCCCGAGCTTGGGCAGAATGTCCTTGCTCAGGATGGAGCGCGGCACGTGCCAGGCCGGGTTCAGCACGATGGAGCGGATCTCGCTGGCGAGGATGGGGGTGGCCCGCTGCTCCTTGCCGACGATGACCCGACTGGTGAAGACCTCGCTGCCAGACTCCACCACGCTCAGGCGGTAGTCCGGAATGTTGACCAGCACATAGCGACCGGCAAGGTGATCCACCAGATCACGGCGCCACAGGTTGCGTACCAGCAGGCTGGCGCGCACCTCGGGGCCGGTATTGAGCCAGCTGCGGGTCTGACGGCCGATGATGCCGTCGGCGGTCAGGCCGTGGCGGCGCTGGAACTGCTTGATGGCCTGTTCGGTCTCGGGATCGTAGAGGCTGTCCTGGTGAGTCGGGGCACTGTCCCCCAGTTCGTTCAGGATGGAGCGGATCTGGCCGAGCTCGGTCGAGCTCTCCCCGGCCCGCAGGGTCGGCATGGAGAGGGTGGGCCAGTGCTTGGCCATGGGCATGGCCAGCAGCTTGCGCACTTCGTCGCGCACGGCGTCGTATTCCGCCACCTGTGGCCTGAGTTGCCTGACCTGCTCCAGCAGATTGTCTCCCTGGGGGGCATGGGCCAGGGGGCGGTTCAGATCCAGCTTGAGGGTCTGCATCTGTTCGCGCGCGACCAGATCCATCCCTCGCCAGGCCTGCTGGAACCGGGCCAGCTTGCCAAAGGCCTCATCGTAGAGGGCACCGCGTCGATCCGCCGGGGTCTTTTGCAACTGCTGCCAGAGGCGGTAGAAATCCGGATGCAGCTGGGCCAGCACCGCTTCCTGCAACTGCTGTTCAAGCTCATGACGAGCCTGCTCGGCCACCTCGTTCTGATACCAGTCATGCTGAATGCTGGGACTGGCCACTACCGCCTGTTCCGTGCTGGCATGAACCATGCTGGCCGGCCAGCAGCCCAGCCAGATGAGATTCGCCAATGCCAACCAATACTTCTTACCCATGCTTCTTACCACGCTTGCCTCAAATCGGTTCATTTCGGCCTGTCAGGCGCGACGGTCAGGTCCCCATGATGCGTGAATGCTGGCGACTTTGCTAGCGGACGGAGGTGTAACGACGCCAGATGAGTTCCTGCTCCCCGCTGTCGCCGACGGCCACTATCGCCTCGTTGAACCGCGCTACGAATTCCCCGGACAGGGTCTTCTTGCTCAACATGAAAAAGGTGGGCGTCTCATGGATCGCCATGGTGTGGGGGACGACCGCATCCGACAGCCCCTCTCTCTTCAGACCCCAGGGCGTGGCCAGACTATCCCCGAGAAAACCGTCTATCCGCCCAAGCAGCAGCTTGCGATAGTTTTGCACATCGTTGACCTCGCTCACCTGGTTGCGGTATCGCTGCAGAACCTTGGTGATTTCCGGGCCGTAATAGTAGTCCCTGGTCACACCGAGGCGATGCCCGTGGGCCAGCCAGCTCGCCAGATCCGACTCCTCACCGGTACCGGATTTGCGTACCCAGAGCGATGTCCGGCCCGGGTTGTAGGGGATGGAGAACCAGGCATAACGCGCCCTCTCATCAGCAAAATACGCCTCCATCACGATGTCCAGCCGACCCCGCTCAAGATCGTGCAACCCCCGCTTCCAGGGACGCTCCACATAGACCAGACGACAACCCAGCCGATTCGACACGGCATTGAGGTAGTCGACCGCAAATCCACGCAGTTCCCGACGTGCTCCCTCTTGCTGGTAATAGTGGTATGGGGGCCAGTCATCGAAACCGACGCGAAGGGGGGAGGAGCAGAACGATTGCGCCCACAACGGTTGGAGGGGCAGACAGCAGAGCACACACAGAGAGAAGAGTCTCATGGGTCATCCTTGACGACGGGACAGGCCATCTTAATTCTGCCCGGGTGAAATGGCGACAGATCCTGCCACAACAAAGCACAATATCAGCCGTTTGCCTGATGCGCCCCAGGTGGCGGCAGACAGGTTGGCGCCGAAAAAGCCACAATCAAGAAGAGGAAGCAAACGACCCCAAAGCCCCTTGGTAAGCAGGGTGATTGAGGGTTAATATGTGAGCAAATATATTTTTGTGATCCACTATGCTTTTTTTGCAATTGGATTAGCATATGCGCGAAATCTGCCTATCAATCTGTCGGGCGTCGAGTGAGTAATATGACCTACAAAAAGTTCGGTTTTCTGGCTGCCATCCTGGCACTGAGCGGTTTCTACCTTTATACCCTCTATCTGGCCGCTCACCCCAACGTGAGCCTGGCTTACAAGCTCTATTACCTGGAAGGCAAGACCCGTTTCTGGGAGCACAACTCCAGCATGACCTACCAGCCCGGCAACGAACTCAACCTGACCAAGCCGAGCCGCTTCCTCTCAAGCGAAGGCTGGGCCAAGAAGCCCAGCGAGCAAGGCACCGAGCTGAGCGGTCAGGGCGGTCTCTATTTCGTGCTGCCCAAGCAGCAGGCCCAGCCGGAGCAGCTCACCATCCAGGCCAGGATCAACAGCCCCCAGGCTGGCGCCCTGCTCAAGGTGGCGCTGGGTCATGATTTCACCACCACGGTCAAGCTGGCCAAGGCGGGCATCAACGAGATCCGCCTCAGCCTGCCGGGCGACTCCCTGACCGCCGATCCCAAGCGTCCCAACTTCCTGGCGCTCTCCGCCCCGACACCGCTCAACGTCCAGTCCGTGCGACTGACCGTGGCTCAGTGAAGCGGAATGCCCCAAGTATCTGTTCCGTAAAATAATTCTTTCAATAAGGAAGTTCCCATGTCCCGTGCCGATTTTCGACTCTCTCTGGTCGTTCCCGTTTACAACGAGGAAGAGAGCATAGACGCCTTCATCAGCGCGATAGATACCGAACTGGCCCCGCTCAAAGACCAGCTTGAAATCGTGTTCGTCAACGATGGCAGCCGTGACCGCACCCGTGAGGTGGTCGAGCAGGCCATCGCCCGGGATCCCCGTGTGACCCTGGTCAACCTGGCCCGTAACTTCGGCAAGGAAGCGGCCATGACCGCCGGCCTGCACCAGGCCAAGGGCGACGCCATCGTCCCCATGGACGTGGACCTGCAGGATCCCCCCTCTCTCATTCTGGAGTTCGTCAAGCTGTGGCAGACCGGCGACTATGACACCGTCTACGGCATCCGGGTGGATCGCAGCGCCGACACCCCGATGAAACGCCTGACCGCCGGTGGCTTCTACCGCTTCTTCAACGCCCTCTCCACCAGCACCAAGCTGCCGGAGAACGCCGGTGACTTCCGCCTCATCGATCGCAAGGTGGTCGAGGCCATCAAGCAGTTGCCGGAGCGCAACCGCTTCATGAAGGGGTTGTTCGCCTGGGCCGGTTTTCGCGCCGTCGGCGTTCCCTACGAGCGCCCGGCCCGCCATGCCGGCGAAACCAAGTTCAACTACTGGAAGCTGTGGAACTTCGCCCTTGACGGCCTGATGAGCTTCTCCAGCTGGCCGCTGCGGGTGTGGAGCTACATCGGGGTCGGTGTCTCCTTCATCGCCTTCCTCTATATCCTCAAGATCATCACCCAGGTGCTCTTCTTCGGCATCGACGTGCCCGGTTACGCCTCCCTGATGTCGGTCATGCTGTTCCTCGGCGGCATCCAGCTGCTGTCGCTGGGCATCATCGGCGAGTACATCGGCCGCATGTTCGTCGAGGTGAAACAGCGCCCCGTCTACCTCATCGAAGGGGTCTACGGCCAGTACGCCAAGCAGGATGAAGAGCAGAAGCAGGAAGTGCCCACCACCAGCAAGAAGAGCGCTGGCAAGAAGGCCGCCGCGAAAGCCGCTGATGATCAGCAGGAGCAGGCGTCTCAATGATCTCCCGCGAGGAATTCTGGCGGCTGGTTCGCTTCGGTTTTGTCGGCGGGGGGGCCACCCTCGTCGATCTGGGCACCTCCATCGCCCTGTTTCATACCTGGCCGGCCATCTCCGAGCACCTGGTCACGACCCTGGCCTTTGCCGTGGCGTTCTGGTTCTCGTTCTTCGGCCATCGCTACATCACCTTCCAGAAACAAGGTGCCGCCAGCAAGTTCCTGCTGGTTGCCCTCTTCTCTCTGGCGGTGCGTAATCTCATCCTGAGCGGTTTGCTGTTTGCCGGTCTCTCCGGCCTGTTGCCGGTGGTGATCGCCACCCTGACCGTCACCGTGCTCACCTACGTTCTCTCCCGTATCTGGGTTTTTGCCTGATGAATGATATGACCAATACCGCCCCGTCAACCGGGGCTGCACTCCCCTATCGCCCGTCACTGCGCATCAGCGGCCGCGACTGGCTGATGATCGTCGCCGCCTTCGTGCTGAGCCGGGTGGCGCTCTATGGCATGGGCTATTTCGGCGTCCAGCTCTATGGCGCCACCGACATCGGGCCCCTGCAAGCCTACTGCCAGTTCGACTGCGTCTGGTTCCAGCGCATCATCGAGAATGGTTACGACCTCTATCCGCGCTGGTTGAGCAAGGGCAATGCGGCGAACTGGGCCTTCATGCCCCTCTATCCCATGCTGGCCGGCGGTCTCTCCAGCCTGTTTGACATGGAGAGCCTCATCGGTCTGATGCTGGTGGCCAACATCGCCTTCTTCATCAGCTTGCCCCTGATGCTGCTGGTGCTGCGCCAGCTCAAGCTGGGGGACGACACCGCCCGCTTCGGGGTCTGGCTGCTGGCCTTCTCCCCCTTCTCCGCCTATTTCGTCTCCGGCTATACCGAGCCCATGTTCATGGCCTTGATGCTGGGAATGTTCCTGTTCGCCTACCGCGAACAGTGGCTTATGGTCGCCTTCCTCGGCATCTTCATCTCCGCCACCCGCAACCTGGGGGTGATGATGGTGTTCCCGGTGCTGATCCTGGCCCTGCAGGCCTACGGCTGGCGCGAGTTCTTCCGCTTCACCGAGCGGGCCTTCAAGGTGGTGTTCACCCTCTGGCTCATTCCCCTCGGCCTCTTCTCCTACATGGTCTATCTCTATCACCTCACCGGGGATGCCCTGGCCTTCAAGCACATCCAGGTGGCCTGGGGCCGCTATATGGACAGCCCCCTGGACTGGTGGCTGAGCGGCTTCGAGCTGGGGGGGCGCAAGGCCTATCTCTCCATCATGGTGATCTTCGGCTGGTGCCTGAATGGCTACCTGTTCAGCCAGAAACGCTGGGCCGAAGCGACCCTGATGTTCATCTGCTGCACCATCCCCCTGATGACCGGACTCAACGCCATGCCCCGCTACATGTTCGGCCTCTATCCGACCCTGCTGGCCATCGTGCTGCTGGCCCATCGCTGGCCTGCCATCCGCCCTGCGGTGCTCTGCATCAGCGGCATGGTTGCCTCCTTCATCGCGGTGGCCTTCGTCAACTTCAAGTTCTTCACCGTCTGACGCCACCCCGAATGCCTACAAGCCGGTCAACTGACCGGCTTTTTTCATGGCCGCGACACCCGGTTCACACTTTTCCATTCTTGAAAACGTAACCATTTGAACTGACGTCACAAATCGGTATTTTACCGGTCCAAGCCTGCCCCAGCGCCCCCTAGAATGAGTGCCTCAACGGACCCTGCTCCTCACACTCTGCTCAAGGAATGGCTTATGCGTCTCTCTTCGCGCCCCGCTCTTCGCCCATCACCCCTGTGGCTGGCCGTGCTCGCCACACCGCTGTTCATCGGTCAGGCGATGGCCGCCCCCGAGGTCTATCTCCATGTGGATGGCAAACCGGTGGCCGAGGCGCTGACGCTGGACAAGGGCACCGTCACCCTGACCCACAGACTGGACAAGGGGAGCCACCAGATCCGCATCAGCGATGCGGGCAACAGCTGCGGCACCAGCTTCGGGCCAACCGAGGCCAAGCCCCTTCCCTTCGGCACCGCCCAGCCCATGGACAAGTGCAGCAAGGGGACAGACTTCAATCTGAGGGTGATGCTGGCGGGGGACTACGAGTTCACCTTCAATCCCGATACCCCCAGCCTCAAGGTGTTGCGGGCAACCAAAAAGAGCGAGTTCAAACGCCAGCCCCCGGAAGAGCCCTGCATCAGCTGGGATGGCGGCCCGGTCACGACATCACTCAAGGGCGTCTGGCCCGACGGCACCCGGTTGCGGGATGCCTACTCGGGACAGGAAGCCGTGGTCAAGGGCGGCAAGATCACCCTGACACCGAGCAAGGAGAGCGGCGGCCTGCTGCTGCTCGAGCCGGTCAAGGCCGCCAAGCCTACTCCCTTCAGCTGGGATCAGGCGAGCGTCTATTTTCTGCTGACCGACCGCTTCCACAACGGCGATCCCGCCAATGATCACAGCTTCGGTCGTCAGAAGGATGGTCAGGACGAAGTGGCCACCTGGCATGGCGGTGACTTCAAGGGGCTGACCGAGAAGCTCGACTACATCAAGCAACTCGGCATCAACGCCATCTGGATCACCCCCATGGTGGAACAGGTCCACGGCTTCATCGGCGGTGGCGAACAGGGGAACTTCCCCTTCTACGCCTACCACGGCTACTGGGCGCTCGACTTCACCAAAATCGACCCCAACTACGGCGACGAAGAGAGCCTGAAAACCCTGGTGGACGAGGCCCACAAGCGCGGCATGCGGATCATCCTCGACGTGGTGATGAACCACGCAGGCTACGCCACCCTCGCCGACTTGCAGGATCTGGGGCTCACCGATCTCACCCAGAACACTGGCAAGCTGCCGAGTCGCTGGAACGAATGGCGCCCGAGCGGCGGCCTCAACTGGCATGGCTACAACCAGTTCATCGACTACCAGTCATCCCACTGGGACAAGTGGTGGGGCCCTGACTGGGTGCGTGCAGGCCTGCCTGGCTACCCGCAACCCGGCACCGACGACGTCACCGGCTCGGTGGCGGGACTGCCGGACTTCCTGACCGAATCCACCAGATCGGTGGGGCTGCCACCGCTGCTCGCTGCCAAAAAAGACACCAGGGCCGAGGCCCTGCCCAACGCCACCGTGAGCGACTACCTCATTACCTGGCACACCGACTGGGTGCGCCGCTTCGGCATCGACGGCTTCCGTGCCGACACCGTCAAGCACCTGGAGCCCGCGGTCTGGGCCAGGCTCAAGCAGGCGGGCACCGACGCGCTCAAGGAGTGGAAGGCCGCCAACCCGGGCAAGGCCCTCGATGACCTTCCCTTCTACATGGTGGGCGAGGTGTGGGATCACGGGGTCGCCAAGGACTTCTGGTACCAGCACGGCTTCGATTCCCTGATCAACTTCGACTACCAGCGTGAATTCGCCCTGCCCCAGGCCCAGTGCATGGCAGGGGCAGAGCCCACCTATGCGAGCTATGCCAGCCGCATCAACCAGGATCCCGAGTTCAACGTGCTGAGCTACATCAGCTCCCACGACACCAAGCTCTTCTTCGGCGACTACCAGGACGTGGCGCTGCAACGGCGGGTGGCCAACAGCTTCATGCTGCTGCCGGGGGGTATCCAGATCTACTATGGCGACGAGTCCGGCCGGGGACTGGCCAAGGATGGCGGCGTGTTCGATCAGAGCGTGCGCTCGGACATGAACTGGCAGGAGCTGGCGAGTGGCGAGAAGGCAGAGCTGGTCAAGCACTGGCAACGGCTCGGCCAGTTCCGTGCCGCCCACCCTGCCATCGCGGCGGGCAGCCACAAGAAGATTTCCGATGTCCCCTACGGCTTCGTGCGGGAGAAAGGAGAAGACAAGGTGGTCGTGGTCTTCGCGGGTCGGCAGAAATAGCGACCTGGCCTGAATAAAAAGGGGGAGCCGATGGCTCCCCTTTTTTGTCTTGCCGACGCCCGCATCAATCAGGCTGGCGGGCCGCCTTTGGCCACTGCAACCTCGCCCTGAGCAGGGTTTCCTGCCACAGGGGCCAGGCCAGCAAGGCCTGCTGATAGGCGCCAGCCTGACCGGGCAGCGAAATGCCATAGCTTGCCAGTCGATAGGCCATCACCGCATAGAAGGCATCCAGAATGCTCGCCTCGTCGAAATAGAAGGGCCCCCGCGCCTGGGACCAGAGGGTCTGCAACCGGGCCAGCTCGTCAATGACCTCCACCGGCGGTTCACTCTGGGTGGGCGCCCCCAGGAAGAAGGGCAGCAGGGTGCGGATCTGGCGAAAACCGGCGTGCAGCTCGGCGCACAGGCTGCGGGCCAGTGCCCGTTCGGCCTTGTCCACCGGATAAAGGTGACGCTCCGGGCAACACTCGTGGAGATATTCGGCGATGGCCAGAGAGTCGTGAATACGCAGCTCACCGTCGTCGAGCCAGGGCACCAGGCCGGCGGGGGCCGTGCGCTTGAGCCGTTGCAGCTCCTTGGCATCTTCCAGATCGAAGACCTGCTCCTGCCACTTGAGCCCGCTCATGGCCAGCACCAGCGCCGTTCTCATTGCCCAGGTGGAGCCCGTGCCCACCGTCAAAACCAGGGATCCCATCGATTGCCTCCTGCATGGGTTGTTTACTGGCCATCCCGCCGGCCCCGTGGCACGGCATCCGATGACCATCTCACATTTGCGTACTGGCGGGTTTGACCCACTTGGGTAGCAGTGCTAGTTTGATTTTTCAAAACAATCGGTTAGCAACAATGTGAGCTATGGACAGCCAATTTACCATCGTCATCGCAGATGACCACCCCCTGTTTCGGGGCGCCCTCTATCAAGCGGTGCACATGGCCATCGACGACGCCAGATTGCTGGAGGCTGACTCCATCGACAGCCTGAGCCACCTGCTCGATGAACATCCCGACGTCGACCTGCTGCTGCTGGATCTCAAGATGCCGGGGGCCAACGGCTTCGAGGGGCTGGCCTATCTGCGCGGACATCACCCGGATCTCCCCATCGTCGTGGTCTCGGCCTCCGAGGATCCCGCCATCATCCAGCAGGTGCTGCGCCTGGGCGCGCTCGGCTTCATTCCCAAGTCCGTCCCCATGAAAGAGCTGGTCAGCGCCCTCAATACGGTGATCGGGGGGGACAACTGGGTGCCGGAAGGCATCTCCCTCCATCCCGAGCCCAGCGAAGGGCCCGATTTCGCCACCAAGCTGGCCAGCCTCACCCCCCAGCAATACAAGGTGCTCATCATGTTGCGGGATGGCAGCCTCAACAAACAGATCGCCTGGGAGCTCAACGTCTCCGAGGCGACCATCAAGGCCCATATCACCGCGATTTTCCGCAAACTCGGGGTCAAGAACCGCACCCAGGCAGTCATAGCCCTGCAGCAAATGGGCATCAAGGACGACTGAGCTCGTCCCCGGCTGGCTTGTATCGAGCCAGCCACAACCGCCCCCAGCAGACTCTCTGGCCCCCCGCGGCAGCCGGAAACGGCCTCCCTGCACCATTTGCGGCTCGACAATTAGCACGGTCGTACTTTATGCTGCCAGCCCAGAGAGAGGAGAGCCGGATGAGCAAGG
Organism: Aeromonas sp. 62-46; assembly: GCF_001898585.1. Taxonomy (NCBI): domain Bacteria; kingdom Pseudomonadati; phylum Pseudomonadota; class Gammaproteobacteria; order Aeromonadales; family Aeromonadaceae; genus Aeromonas; species Aeromonas sp. 62-46. The sequence goes on from NZ_MKUI01000015.1 coordinate 46,502, forward strand.
GACGTCTGACCCGCGACACCATTTTGCAGACTGCATTCGAGCAGGCGAGCCAGCAGGGGCTTGAGAGCCTCACCATAGGTTCCCTCGCAACGGCCTGCGAGATGTCAAAAAGCGGTCTGTTCGCCCACTTCCAGTCTCGCGACAACCTCCAGATCGCCGTGCTCACCCATTCCGCCGAGGTATTTCGGGAGCGGGTGATCCAGCCGGTGCGCCAACAGGGACACGCCACCCAGCAGGAGAAACTGCTCGCCCTGTTGCAGGCCTGGCTGGCCTGGAACCAGAGTTTTGCCGGCCGCTGCATGTTCCTCGATGCCTGGACCTCCGCCCAGGAGGGTGAGGTCCAGCAGGCGGCACGCGAGCTGGTCCGTTTCTGGCTCGACTACCTGGCACGCCAGGTAGTGCAGGGGCAGGCCAGAGGGGAGTGGCGCAGCGATCTCGACCCCTGGCGCGCCGTCTATCGCCTCTATGGCCTCTATCTCGGGGATCAGGTGTTCCATGCCCTGGCGCTCAGCGAGGATCCGGCCCGCCACTTCTGGCCCGAGGTGGAACAATTGCTGACCAGCTGGCGCTGACCCGACGGGCTCTTCCTTTTAAAAACTCGCAAAAAAGCACGACCGTTCGCACACAAAAAACACAGGATGACCATGAGCAGCAAGATCTACTTCAACACACGCCGCTTCAGCCCGAGCAAGTTGCTGCTGGGCCTCGGCACCCGCCTGCATCACGTGCTCGCGCCCACCCACGCCAAGCGCACCGCCAGCAAGCTGCTGCTCACCCCGCAGCGGGCGACCCGGGACGTCGAAGCCCCGGCCGGCCTGGTCGAGCAGGCCATCCACACCAGTGAAGGGACCCTGATGAGCTACCGGCTCGGGCAGGGGCCGGTCTGGCTGCTGATGCACGGCTGGTCAGGCAGTGCCAGCCAGTTCTATCCGCTGATGAGCCATATCGCCGCCCAGGGCTATACGGCCCTCGCCTACGATCACCCCGCCCACGGCCGGAGTGAAGGGAACAGGGGCCACCTGCCCCGCTTCGTGCGCGCTTTCGACGAGATCCTCGAGCGGGTCGGCCCCGTCCAGGGCGTCGTCACCCACAGCATGGGGGGCGCCGTCACCCTCAGCAGCCGTCACCCGGCAATCGATGCGCTGCCGCTGCTGCTCATCTCCCCGGTGCTCGACTACGTGCCCCAGCTCTACGGCATGGTGGCGCGCTCCGGCTACTCCATCCGGCTGTTCGATGCGGTGGTCAAGGAGATAGAACACGAATACCAGCACCCGCTCAGCACGGTTGACCCCCTTGGCCGGCTCGCCCGGCGCAGCGGCGCCGCCCTCATCGTTCACGATGAGGAAGACCGCTTCGCCCCCCACCGGGACTCCCTACGCGCGGCCCAGGATGGCAGAACCCGACTGGTGAGCACCCGGGGGCTCGGCCATGGCCGTATTCTGGCAAGCCCTCCAGCCTTCGCCGCCTTCGATCAACTGAGCCAGACGCCCTTGGCAAACTGAAAATGAAACGGGCCGCAAAAATTGAGCGTGCGGCCCATTTTTATCCGGTATACAACGTCTTATAGTTGAATTGCGCGGTGGCAACCCGCCCTGGCGATCACGATAAGGCGCACCCTCATGGCCAGACCCAATACTGCTCTTCTGCTGACTGGTGGTGGTGCCCGCGCCGCCTATCAGGTCGGCGCACTCAAGGCGGTGGCCGAACTCTACCCCCGCAACATCGGCATCCCCTTCCCCATTTTGTGCGGCACCTCGGCGGGGGCTCTCAACATCACGGCGCTGGCGTGCTACGCCTCCTGTTTCCATCTGGGGGTGCGCAAGCTGGAGTGGGTCTGGCGACGATTCGAGACCCACCACATCTTCGACTTCCACCCTTGCCAACTGCTGTGGCGCACCCTCTATCAGGGCTCGGCCGGCCTCATCACCCCCCAGAGCAACCGAGCCTTTCACCTGTTTGACAACGCCCCCCTGCGCCGTCTGCTGGATCAGCTCATCGACTATCACCGAATCGATGACAACATCCTCTACGGCAGCCTGGAGGCCATCGCCATCACGGCCTCCGACTACGATGACGGCCTCTCCACCACCTTCTTCCAGGGGCGGGCCGAACATCAGCCCTGGGAGCGCGCCAGACGACGTGGCCTGCGTACCCTGCTCACCTCGGATCATCTGTTGGCCTCGTCGGCGTTGCCCTTTGTCTTTCCCGCCACCCCCATCGGCGATCGCGTCTACGGGGATGGCTCCATCCACCAGCTGAGCCCGCTCAGTCCCGCCATCCACCTGGGGGCGGAGCGGATCCTGCTGGTGACCCTGGACTCCCCTCACAGGGAGAACCCGACTCCCCGCCAGGGGCACCTGACCAGCTCCAACATCGCGAGCCATCTGCTCAACACCGTCTTCTCCGACACCCTCAATTCGGATCTGGAGCGACTCGGGCGCATCAACCAGACCCTTTCCCTCATTCCGGCACGGGAGCGCAGTCGGCTGAAACTGCGCCAGGTGGAGACCTGCGTGATCCGCCCCAGCCAGGATCTCGACCTCATCGCCCTCGAATACCTCCCACGGTTGCCGACCCAGCTGCGCCGTCTGCTGCGGGTGCTCGGGGTCAACGGCGAAGAGAGCAGCAGCCTGGCCAGCTTCCTGATGTTTGACCCCGGCTATTGCCAGCGGCTCATCAAGCTGGGATACCAGGACGCGCTGGATCACCGCCAGCGCATCGAGGCCTTCCTCGACCTGCCGGGCAGCGGGAGGCAGGAGCAATTTCGCGAAGAGGCCTGAGGGGCCTTATCTCATGGGAAGGAGATCCTAGCGTCCCTCCAGCAGGCGCTGCTCGGCCTGTTCCATGGCCACGGCCGTGCCGAAGAGCACCAGGGTATCTCCCGCCGCCAGCACCAGCTCGCGCCTGGGATCCAGGCTGCGCTCCCCGCGATGAATCGCCTTGATGCGCACCTCTCCCAGGGCGAGATCCCGTACCCTGTGTCCCACCGCCCAGGCCTGGTTGTGCAGCAGCACGGGATGCAGCCGCTCGAGCAGTTGATCCGTCTCCAGATTGCCCGCACTCTTGCCGCCCCAGTAGAAACCGTGCAAAAAGCGATACTGGCTGCTGCGCTCGTGCTCCATGCGCCGGATCACCCGGCCGATGGGAATGTCGCAGTTGAGCAGCAGGTGGGAGACCAGCATCAGGGCTCCCTCCTGGGATTCGGGGATCACCTCGAAGGCGCCGGCCTGCTTGTAGTGTTCGAGGAAGCTGTCATCCCGGGTGCGTACCAGCACCTTGATCTCCCCCGCCAGCTCCCGGATCAGCGTCAGCATGGCATCGACCCGCTTGCGATCGTCGAAGGTGATGATCACCAGCCGCGCCCGCAACAGACCGGCCGCCAGCAGGATGTCGCGCCGGCTGGCATCGCCGAACGCCACCTGCTCCCCCGCGAGCTTCGCCTCACTCACCCGCTCGGGATCGAGATCCAGGGCCAGGAAAGGTATCTCTTCGAGCTTGAGAAAGCGGGCACAGGTTTGGCCGGTGCGTCCGAACCCGGCGATGATGACGTGCTGGTGTTTGCTCAGGCCCGACTGGGCCACCTCGGCGCGAGAGAGCAGGGCACTGTCGGTGAGGGAGTGGGCAAGCCCCAGCGCCCGCAACACCAGCCAGGGGGTGAGGGCGATGGAGATGACACCGATGCCGATGAGCAGAGAGACCAGCTGGTGATCCAGCAAGCCGTGATGACTCGCCAGCGCCAGCAGCACAAAACCGAACTCCCCGACCTGGCTCAACATGATGCCAGCGGCCATGGCGTCGCGCTTGCGCTCCCCCATCAGGCGGCCCGCCAGCAATATCAGCAGCGACTTGCACAGGATGAGCCCCGTCACACAGGCCAACACCTGCCACCAGGCGCCCGCCACCAGCGCCCAGTCCATGGTCATGCCGATGGTAATGAAGAAGAGCCCCATCAACACGTCGCGAAACGGCTTGATGTCCACTTCGAGCTGATGACGATAGTGGGACTCCCCCAGCATCATGCCCGCCAGAAAGGCACCGAGCGCCATGGAGAGCCCCATCCACTGGGTCAGGGAGGCCGCCAGCAATGCCACCAGCAGGGCACTCAGTACGAAGAGTTCATCTGAACGTGCGCGCGCCACCTCGAAAAACAGCATGGGCAGCAGCCACTTCCCCACCGCCAGCAGCACGGAGAGCGCAAACAACCCCTTGAGGGAGGCCCAGGCGACCTCCGCCAGCAGGGCGCTGCCCTGCACCTCGGGCTGGGCCAGGATGGGGATCATCACCAGCAGGGGCACCACGGCAAGATCCTGGAACAGCAGCACGCTCACCCCGAGCTGGGCTCGCCGGGTATGGAGCTGCTTGAGCTCGCCGAGCTGCTTGATCACCACGGCGGTGGAGGAGAGCGCCAGGGTGCCTGACACCACCAGCGCCTGGGCCAGGCTCAGCCCCCACCACCAGCCGAGCCCGAAAAACAGCAGTGAGGTGAGCAGCACCTGCAGGCTGCCGACCCCCAGTACCAGCTTGCGCATGGCGAGCAGACGCGGCAGGGAGAACTCGAGCCCGAGGGAGAACATCAGGAACACGATGCCAAGCTCCCCTATGGTCTGCATCATGGCCTGACCCGTGACGATGGCCACGCCATGGGGGCCGAGCAGCATGCCGGCAAACAGATAGGCAAGGATCACCGGCTGGCCGAGGCGCCGGAAAATGGCCACCAGCACAACGGCGAAGATCAGCAGGATCAACACATCGGCGTACACCCATCCCTCTCCTTCATTTGCCCGGCACCCTCTTCCCTGCAAGCACAGCGCCCGCTCCCCATATGGCACGCCACTCGCTCAGCGGCAGGGATTTCCCCTCCCGTTTCATCCCGTTAAGCCTAGCCAGCCCCCTTGTTTTTCATCGGACATATTTTAGGCACAGGGCTTGCAAGAGCCTGCGCAATGAATGGAGAGGTGTAAGGGCTGTAACGTGGAAAACACATCGTCATTGAACGGCTTCGGACATGGCATAGAGCAGTGGGTACAGCAGATGGAGCGGCTTGCGCCGTTGACCGGGCAGGACCGCTATCAGCAGATAGAGCAGTTGCTGGGGCAACGGGATCTTGACGCCCTGCTGGCAATCTTTGCCGAGCGGGTGGCAAACATTGTCCGGATCCACTCGCTCCAGTTCGACTGTGGCCAGCCCCATCCCCTCATCTCGCACCCGCCCCAGGCCAGGCTGACCCTGCATGCCTATCGCTTCGAGCTGCGGGTACGACACGAGCAGTTGCTCGGCCAGTTGCACTACGAGCTGGAGCACCCTCTGAGCGACGGCCAGAGGCGGTTGCTTGAGCAATATCATCAGCTGTTCAGCCTCCCCCTGCCCCTCTATCTGCGGCTGGATCGGCTGGAGCAGCAGGTGCGGCTCGACCACCTGACCGGGCTTGGCAATCGCGCCTACTTCGACGAGGCCATTGGCCGGGCGGTGGAGCAACACAGCCGGGAACCCCACGGCCTGGTGCTGGTGCTGCTGGATCTCGACAGATTCAAGCAGGTCAATGACACCTGGGGCCACCCGGTGGGCGACCTGGTGCTAAGCCGCTTCGCCCAGTTGCTGCAGGGGTGCATTCGCGGGACGGATCAGGCGTTTCGCCTCGGCGGTGACGAGTTTGCCCTGCTGCTGCAACCCGCAGACCCCGAGGCCTGGCGCCCGGTCTGGCTGCGGTTGCAACATGTGCTCCACAGCCACAAGGAGCTCAGCGCCTTCTCTGTGGGGTGCAGCCTGGGAGCCGCCAGCTGGCAGTCTGGCATGGATGTGCAGCGCCTCTACGAGACGGCCGATACCCATCTCTACGCCCGCAAGAAAGCCGGGGGCTCCGGCCTGCCCGAATAGGGCATCCCCCTTCCCCTCCCGGCCCCCTGTCACTCTGCGATGTCAATCCGCATCCTGGGGGACGGGGGGCCGCCACTCCCACGCCACCCCCTCTTCTGGCGCCAGAAATCCGTCGCAGACAAAGAGCCCGGCCACCAGTGCCACCTGTTCACCGTAGTAGAGGATGGGAATGCGCCCCCGCTGCCAGGAGGGCACCCCGTACTCTTGCAGCAGCTTCTTGAGCCGCCGGCTGCCCACCCGCCCCACCGGTTTCAGCATGACGCCGGGGGCGACCTGAAAACGCACCGAGAGCGGCTCGTCCCCCCTCGGTGTCCGCAACCCTTCGCCATCCGTTCTCCAGAGCCTGAACTGCCCGAGCCCGTCCGGCAGAGTGAGCGTCTCTTCCATCCGGATGGGCAGCACCTCCTCGCGGGGGGCGAGATCCGGCGCCACCAGGTACAAACGCCCCTGATAGCGGCGACACGCCAACCCTTGCAGGCTCAGCCTGGGGTTGGCGTCATCGCGCGCCAGCGCCACCTCCTGCCACAGCAGGCCCAGCAGCTCGCGGGAAGGCATCTCTCCCCCCTGGCGGCGGATCCAGTGGCGCAGCAGGTTGTTGCGCCGCACGGGGGAGAGGGAGAGGAGTCCGTCAATGCGCAGCCCTTCTCCCTCACCCACCGCCTGCCAGTCCGCCTCGGCCAGCTCGCTGATGAGCGCCTCCTGCTCGGCGCACAGGGCCATGGTGCGCGCCGTCGTCCGGGCCATGGCGGGCCAGCGGTCCTTGAGCAGGGGGATGATCTGCTGGCGCAGGAAGTTGCGGTCATAGCTCGGGTCCTCGTTGCTCTCATCCTCAACCCAGCCATAAGGAAGTGACTGCGCGGCTTCCGCCAGCTCGGCCCGGCTCATGTCGAGCAAGGGGCGCAACAGATGGCCTGCGGCAAAAGGCTGGCTCGCCACCATGCCCGCCAGTCCGCGCAGACCGGTACCCCGCTTGAGCGCCAGCAGCAGGGTCTCCAGCTGATCATCCTGATGGTGAGCGGTGAGCAGCCACTCCCCTTCCCCCAGGTGGGCGGCGAGTCGCTCATAACGCACCGCCCGCGCCTGGGCCTCCAGGCTCTCCCCGTTGCCCCGACAGAGCTGCACCCGCTCCACGATGAGGGGCACCGCCAGTTGCTGGCACACCCCTTCGCAGTGAGCCACCCAGTGGTCGGCATGTGGGCTCAGGCCGTGATGAACGTGCAGGGCGTTCAGGGCGAGGCCGTGGGCGCGGGCAAAACGGGCCGCCAGCACCAGCAAGACGGTGGAGTCGAGCCCGCCGCTGAAAGCCACCAGCAGACCGCGGGAACCTTCCGGCGCGGGCAGGGTCTGACAAAAACGAGAATAAATACGAGAAATCATAGGCTTCCCCAATACGACCAGGCCGATCTTAGCAGAGTCGGGCTTATCAAGCGCTAACCCGGCTGCTAGAGTGAATCGCTCCCTGCGTGGGCAAGGAAGCCATATAACCCGAATTGGAATAAAACCATAATGAACAACAAGAAACACATCCTGGCCACCCTCGTCGGGCTGGCCCTGCTGGCCGGTTGCAGTCAGGCACCGAGCCAACCGGACAAACACTCCGGCCTTGCGCTGGCCAACATGGACACCAGCGTCAAGCCTGGTGACGACTTCTTCCGCTACGTGAACGGCCACTGGCTCGCCACCGCCAAGATCCCCGATGACAGGCCCGCCGACGGCGCCTTCTACCTGCTGCGGGACAAATCCCTGGCGGACGTGCGGGTGCTGGTGGAGGGGCTGGATGGCAAGGCCGCCGCCGGCACCCCTGCCCAGCAGATCCACGACCTCTACCAGAGCTATCTGGATCAGGCCGCCCGCAACGCCAAGGGCACCACGCCCCTGCTGCCGATGCTGAGCGAGATCGAGCAGATCAGCACACCGCAGGATCTCGCCCGCGCCTTCGCCCAGAGCGCCCGCACCGGTGGTGGCTCCCCCTTCGGTTTCTGGATTGACGCCGACGCCAAGGCCCCTGACAGCTATGCCGTCTACCTCTACCAGGCCGGCCTCGGCCTGCCGGATCGGGACTACTACCTCAAGCGCGACCCCAGCAGCCAGGCGCTGCTGCACAAGTACGAGCAGCATATCGCCGCCATGCTGACCCGCTTCGGTGAGACGGATGCCCAGGCCAAGGCGAAACGCATCCTGGCCCTCGAGACCAGGCTCGCCCAGATCCAGTGGGACAACGTGGCCCTGCGAGACAGAGAGAAGAACTACAACAAGGGACCGGTGAGCGAGCTGGGGCGCCTCGCCCCCGCCATCGACTGGGACACCTACCTGGCCCAGGCCGGCCTTGCGGGGCAGCAGAGCCTGGTCATCGGCCAGCCCACCTACCTCTCGGCCCTGAACGAGGTGATGCAGCAGACCCCGGTCGCTGACTGGCAGGCCTACCTCAAGTGGCAGCTCATCACCGATTACGCCCCCTACCTCGACAGCCAGACCGATGCCCAGAATTTTGCCTTCTTCGGCACCGCCCTGAGCGGCACGCCCAAGCAGCGCGCCCCCTGGGAGCGGGCCCTCGGGGTGCTGGACAACAATCTTGGGGAGGCGGTGGGCAAGCTCTATGTCGAGCGCTACTTCCCGCCAGCGGCCAAGGCCCGTATGGAGCAGCTGGTGGAGAACCTGCGCACCGCCTACGGCCAGAGCATCCAGGAGCTGGACTGGATGTCCCCGGCCACCAAGACCCAGGCCCTCGAGAAGCTCGCCAAGTTCAGACCCAAGATCGGCTACCCGGACAAGTGGAAGGACTACAGCGCCATCACCATTCGCCCCGACGATCTGGTGGGCAACCTGCAGCGGGCCCGCGCCTTCGAATACGCCGACAACCTGGCTCGCCTCGGCAAGCCGGTCGATCGGGACGAGTGGCACATGTCGCCCCAGACGGTGAACGCCTACTACAACCCGAGCAACAACGAGATCGTCTTCCCGGCCGCCATCTTGCAACCCCCCTTCTTCGACATGACGGCGGACGATGCAGTCAACTACGGCGCCATCGGCGGGGTGATCGGCCACGAGATGGGCCACGGTTTTGATGATCAGGGGGCCAAATCCGACGGTGACGGCGTGATGCGCGACTGGTGGACGCCGGCGGATCTCAAGGAGTTTCGCTTCCGCACCAGCCGGCTGGTGGCCCAGTACAACCGCTTCGAGCCCATCAAGGGCCAGTACGTCAACGGCCAGTTTACCCTGGGGGAGAACATCGGCGATCTCGGCGGCCTCACCATCGCCCACAAGGCCTACCTGCTCTCCCTGGATGGCAAGGAGGCCCCGGTGCTGGACGGTTTTACCGGCGAGCAGCGCTTCTTCCTCGGCTGGGCCCAGGTGTGGAAGGGCATGTATCGCCCCGAGCTGATGCAGATGCTGCTCGCCTCGGATCCCCACTCGCCGCCGGAATACCGGGTCAACGGCGTGGTACCGAACATCCCCGCCTTCTACGAGGCGTTCAACATCCAGCCCGGCGACAAGCTCTATCTGGACCCGGCCAAACGGGTCAAGATATGGTGATGACAACCCGGGCAGGGGGCGGCCGACCAGCGGCCCCCTGCCCGCTTCCGACGTGGCAGGGAAGCGTCCCCTGCCCGTCACAGACACACAAGCAGCAACAAGGGTCCTCTCCATGAAAGCCTTATTCCTTACTCTCGGCCTGCTCACCCTGCCCCTCGCCAGCCAGGCGGCGGACGGCTTCTTCAAACAGCTGACGCTCCCCTCCGGCCAGGTGGTGACCGTCAGCGAAGGGCGCGGCGAGCCCGCCTCCACCGGCAGCTACGACGTGCGCCTCTACTCCGGTGCCAACCCCCAGTTTCCGCTGGATCAGTTCATCGACGGCAAGGTGCTGCCGCGCGATGGCAGTATCAAGGAGATCCAGTTGCTGGATCTCAACGGCGACAAGCAGCCTGAAGTCATCGTCGTGATGGAGAGCGCCGGCAGCGGCAGCTACCTGAGCGCCGACGCCCTCACCATCAATCCCCAGGAGGGGCTGGAGAGCTTCAACCACGTGGAGGGACTGGCCCCCAGTGACGATGTGATTGAGGCCCTCAAGACCCCCCGCGACTGACAACCCCCACGCCCCGTATCACGGGGCGTTTTTTACCCCGCACCTATCGATGCGGTGCCCACGGCCCCCCACAGGGCGGATGGACGACTGTTTTTTTCTGTGCCTATAATCGCCGCACCCTGCCATAACGAAACACAAGGAGGTAAAAAATGGTTATCCAAGCGTGTCCGATGTTCTCGGCTCGCCTGTTCGGCACATTCAAGTGCTCTTGCCTGCATACCATCGCGCTGCGATAGCGGGTTCGAGCAAAGCCGACTCCCTTCCATACCGAGACCTTTCTCGACTCTGCCGTTGTCGCCAGCGCTCCTGATGACAGGGATTTCCTATCCCGCGATTTAAGAGAGCAAGAGCATGACAACCCTGATGAGTACCCATTCCCTGCAGATGAGTGCGGGGCACCTTCCCTTATTTGATCACCTCGAACTCGGCATTCGCGCGGGCGACCGGCTCGGCCTGATTGGCGCCAACGGCTGCGGCAAGAGCACATTGCTCGCGCTGCTGGCGGGCGAGCGCACGCCCCAGGCCGGCCGGGTCGTGCAGGCCGCCGCCTGCCGCTGCGAGTTCGTGGCCCAGCAACTGCCCGCCGGGCTTTCCACCCTCAGCACCCGCGCCGTGCTGCTGGATGCACTGGGCAATGACCCCGCCGCCGAATGGCAGGTGGACAAGCTGCTGGCCGAACTGCAGCTGGAGGCCCAGGCCACGTTGCCGGTCAGTGCACTGAGCGGTGGCCAGCACAGCCGGCTGCAGATAGGCCGCGCCCTGCTGCGCCAACCCAACCTGCTGCTGCTCGATGAGCCCAGCAACCACCTGGACTTGCCCGCCCTGCTCTGGCTCGAGCAGTTTCTGCTGGGCTGGCGCGGCGCCTTCGTGCTGGTCTCCCACGACGCTCGCCTGCTGGACAGCGTCACGGATCAGACCCTGATCCTGCGAGACGGCCAGTTGCACCGCTTCGCCCAGCCCTGCAGCCAGGCCAGGGCGGCACTGGCTGCCGAGGATGAGCAGGCCCGCCTGCGCCGGGCCGATGAGCAAAAGGAGATAGACCGCCTGAGCGCCAGCAGCAAGCGCCTCGCCATCTGGGGGCGGGAGCATGACAACGAGAAGCTGGTGCGCCAGGCCAAGTCCATGGAAAAGCGCATCGCCCGCCTGCAGGAGGAGCAGAGCCAGGTGGCGGCGCTGGCCCCCTGGCGGCTCGAGCTGCGCGGAGTGAGCCTGCCTGCCGACACCCTGCTGCGACTGGAAGCCCTCGACGTATCGCCGGCACCGGCACTGCCGCCGCTGCTGCGTGCCGAGGGGCTCTGGCTGCGAGCGGGGGGCAGGGTTGCCCTGCTCGGTGCCAACGGCACCGGCAAGTCCTCCCTGCTGCGCCAGTGCTGGCGCGAACTGACTGACCTGAGTCCGCAGGCGGGCTGGTACTGCCACCCCGGCGCCAGCATCGCCTATTACGATCAGTCCCTGCAGCAGCTCGCTGACGACGCCACCCTGAGCGACGCGCTGTCCCCCCTGGCCCCTCTGCCTGAGGTGACGCGGCGACAGGCGCTGATCCGGGCGGGCTTCCCCTATGCCCGCCACGGCCAGCAGGTGCACACCCTGAGCGGGGGCGAGCGGGCACGGCTGCTGTTTCTCGCCCTGTCCCTCGGCAGCCACCACATGATCTGGCTCGACGAACCCACCAACCACCTGGATCTGGCGGGCAAGGAGGAGCTGGCCGAGGCGATTGCCGCCTTCCCGGGGGGGGTGCTGCTGGTCTCCCACGACCGGGAGCTGATCGAGCGCAGTTGCAACCGCTTCTGGCTGATAAAGGACGGGCGCATCCAGGAGGCTCACAGTGCCGCGCGGGCCTATGCCGAGCTGCTGGGAGATGCCCCCTTGCCGCAGGCGGGCAGCCCGGCTCGATCAGGTGACCCGCAGACCGCGGCCGCCACGGGGGATGACGAAGAGGCGCTGCTGGCGCGCTGGTATGAGCTCGATGCCCTGCTCGCCGCCGATCTGGCCCGCAAGCCCAGGCACCAGACCCCGCGCCTGCAGCAGCAGTGGCGTGACGAGCTGGCGCGCCTTGCCGAGCGGCTCGGGTTTGCCTGACGCCAGCCCGGATCATCCATCTCTTGTTACGCAACACACGCGGCCAGCCACGGCTGGCCGCAAGGAGTCATCATGACATCAGCACCACCCCACATCAGGCTGGATCCCGTCACCGACACCGACCTGCCTCACATCTATCGCGGCCTCTCCGATCCCCGGGTCGTCGCCTACTACGGCGTCAGCTACGACAGCCTGGCGGCATGCCGGGCACAGATGGATTGGTATGCCGAGCTGACCCGCACCGGCCGTGGCGCCTGGCACCTCATTCGCGACCGGCACACGGGCGAACCGCTGGGGGCCATCGGCTACAACGATGCCGACCCGACTCACCGGTGTGCCGAGCTGGGCTACTGGCTCTATCCCGAACACTGGGGCAAGGGGGTGATGAGTGCGGCGCTGCAACTCTGGCTGCCGCTCACTTACCGCACCACCGACCTGCACCGGCTGCTGGCAGTGGTGGAGGAGCCCAACCTCCCCTCCGCCCGCCTGCTGGAGCGGGCCGGTTTTCACTACGAGGGCACGGCGCGGGAGTGCGAGCGCAAGGGGGATGGCTTCATCTCCCTGCGCCACTACGCCATCTTGCGCAGCGACCTGCCCGCCAGCCTGTGACCAGCAACAAAAAGCCCCGCACTGCGGGGCTTTTTTTCGGGAGTTACTTGATGGCGCAGACACCCTCATCGGACGCCGAGCGGCGGCGTCTGCGCCGCCACAGGGAGAAGCCGCCATACCCCAGACTGAGCACGACGGCATAGAGCACCTGGGTGGCGAGGGCCAGCAGCACCAGGGTGCAGAGCAGCACGCTGAGGCCCGCCAGCCCCTTGCCGGTCCCCGACAGCAAGCGCCAGCCGGCCGCCATGCAGAGCAGATAGACCAGCACGAAGTTGCCGTTGGCGTAGCGGATCAGCGCATCGAGGGGCAGACGCAGCCAGAGGATCAGGGTGATGGAGACGAAACAGATGGCGAGCACCCAGGCAAGGGCATGCAGGGGAGCGCCCCGGGCCGAGAGGCGAGAGAGGGAGACCGGCAGTTTGCCCTCCCGCGCCATGCTCCAGATAAGGCGCGCAAAACCTTGCAGGTAGATGTTGATGCTGGCGAAGCAGGAGAGATAGCCCAGCACCGCCACCAGCCACTTGGCGGTGGGGCCGAACAGCAGGGAGAGCAGGGCCGGAATGGCGGTGGCATTGGTCGCCTCGTCCCCGTAGAGGTCATATTTGAGCACCACCAGCGAGTGCACCCAGTAAATGAGCCCCGCCAGCAGCACGCCCCCCAGCAGGGCAAGGGGGTAGTCCCGCTCCGGCCGCTTGAACTCCTCCCCCATGTGGGCGAAGGCCTCGAGCCCCACGAAACACCAGAACATCACCGCCAGCGCCGATCCCATGGCGGGCCACTCGCTCGCCGTTGGCAGAGGCTGGGCGGCATCGCGCCAGCTGAGATCCCCCTTGAACCAGATGAGCAGGGTGAGCCCCAGAATGGCCAGGGCGATCAGCAGTTGCAGGTTGCCGGAGGAGCGCGCCCCCCGCAGCCCCAGCAGAAAGACCCCGAGCAGGGTGAGCAGCTGGATGCCCCAGAGGGTCCACTCCCCCATGTCGAACAGGGCGTGCCAGAAACCGGCGGCGATGGTGAGGGCGGCAGGCAGGCCCACCGGCAGCACCGCCAGAAAGAGGAAAGCAGAGAAGCGCTCGGCGCCGTTGCCAAAGGCGAGGCCAATCAGATGGGGCGCGCCACCCGCGTGGGGATAACGCCGCCCGAGGCGGGCGAAGGTAAAGGCGATGGGCAGCACCAGGGCAATCAGCAGCAACCAGGCCCACAGCGACGCCCCTCCCGCCAGCGAGGCGGCGGTGGCCGGTACCACGAAGATCCCGGTACCGAGCAGGGAGGTGGCGAGCAGCCCCATCCCCTGCCAGAGCCCGAGATCCTTTTTCAACCCAGACATATCCTGTTGTCCCGTCTAGAAAAACATCCCGCCATGTTAGGCCGCCACCACCGCTTTGTTAAGCATTTGTGCCCATAAAAAAACCGCCCCGGGGGGCGGCTTTCTCACAGGGATGAACGCTGTCATCAGGCAATCAGCTTGTAGATGATGCCGGACATGGCGATGAGGCCGATGAGGGTGACGAAGCCGTTGCTGAGGTTGCCGGCATATTTGCGCATGGCCGGTACCTTGGCGATGGCGTACATCGGCATCAGGAAGAGCAGCATGGCGATGATGGGGCCGCCCAGATCTTCGATCATGCCGAGGATGCTCGGGTTGATGGTGGCCACGGCCCAGGTGGTCAGGATCATGAAGACCGCGGTCACCTTGTTCAGCTGCTTGACGTCGACGTTCTTGCCCTTCTCGCGCAGGGACTTGGCCATCAGGCCGTTCATGCCCTCTTGCGCACCCAGGTAGTGACCCAGGAAGGACTTGCTGATGGCAACCATGGCGATGAGCGGTGCCACGGTGGCGATCACCGGGTTGTCGAAGTGGTTGGCCAGGTAGGAGAGGATGGAGATGTTCTGCTCCTTGGCTGCCGCCAGGTCAGCCGGGGAGAGGCTCAGCACGCAGCTGAACACGAAGAACATCACCGTCATCACCATCATGACGTGGGCGCCCAGCAGGATGTTGCTGCACTTCTTCTCGGCGTTGGCGCCGTAGCGGCCTTTGTTGTCCACCGCGAAGGAGGAGATGATCGGGGAGTGGTTGAAGGAGAACACCATCACCGGGATGGCCAGCCACAGGGTCTTGATGAAGTCGCCGTTGAAGGCCTCACCCAGCGCAGGGGCTTCGGTGATGATGGCACCGTTCCAGTGCGGGATCAGGTAGAGCGCCAGGCCCATCAGGGTGACCACGAACGGGAAGACCAGCACGCTCATCGCCTTGACGATGACCTGGCCGCCCAGACGAACGATCGCCATCAGACCCAGGATCAGCACCAGGGAGAGGATGGCACGGGGAGGTGCCGTCATGCCCAGCTGGTGCACCATCAGGCTCTCGACGGTGTTGGTGATGGCCACGGAGTACATCAGCAGGATGGGATAGATGGCGAAGAAGTAGAGCAGGGTGATGAACTTGCCTGCGGTCTTGCCGAAGTGCTCTTCCACCACCTCGGTGATGTCGCCGTCACGGGTGGAGCCGGACAGCACGAAGCGGGTCAGGCCACGGTGGGCGAAGAAGGTCAGCGGCAGGGCCAGGATCAGCATGGCGACCAGCGGCCAGAGGCCACCGACACCGGCATTGATCGGCAGGAAGAGGACACCGGCGCCGATGGCGGTACCGTACAGACCCAGCATCCAGACCACGTCGGCCTTGTTGATGCCACGGGAGGAGGCTTTGCTCAAGCTGCCTTCAACTGCAATGTTCATGTCAGACATAGGGGTGTTCCTGTCATCAAGGAAAGTGGGATCTTAACTTGTCAGTGGGCCTGGGCCCGGTTCCTTTCCCTGGAACTCCAGCTATTCGTCCTGTTTGTTCCTCCGCCCCGGCCATCCGGCCGCCACTCCCTGTGGCAACCTGATTGCAACAAACACGGGCGGGGAGTCGTAATACAGAGGGGATCGTGCTCGCTCGTTAACAACGGGATAACGTTCACCTCATCCGATGAGATGACTCTAGTTAAAAGGCCCTATTAATCACAGCGTTTTTTTGAATTAATCAACCAAAGTTTGATTGGAATCGCCTTTCCGTCGCTTCAGATCACACTTGAATCGCCATATTGCGATTTTTTTTTAACATATAAACTTTTTGGTGTGATCCACCTCACCCTTGAAACGCGCAACAATTTCGTCACAACCCCCTCGTTGCCCCCGATTGTCTCCCGTCGCCCCATGGCGTACCCTTTGTGTCCGCCCCTTTTCTGCGTACCGACCATGACCCTCTCCCGCACCGATCTCGCCGAGCTGGCCGTGTTTGCCGCCGTCGCCCGTCACCGCAGTTTCAGCAAGGCCGCCCTCGAGCTCGGGGTCTCCGCCTCGGCCCTGAGTCATGCCCTCAAAGGGCTGGAGAGTCGCCTGGCCGTCAGGCTGCTCAATCGCAGCACCCGGGCCGTGGTGCCGACCGAAGCGGGCGAACGGCTGCTGGCCCAGGTGCTGCCAACCCTGGGGCAGCTGGAGGCGGCGCTGGCGGAGCTGACGCGCCACGCGGGCGAACCCGTGGGCAGGCTCAGGCTCTGTGCCCCCCGAGCCGCCATCCAGGAGGTGCTGGCCCCGGTACTCATCGACTATCTGGTGCGCTACCCGCGCATGCAGGTGGAGGTGGAGGAGCTGGAGCTGATGCCCCGCCTCATCGAGGATGGCTACGACGCCGCCCTCTTCTACGGCGACCTGCTGCCCCAGGAGATGATCTCGGTTCCCCTGGGCCCGCAGCAGCGCTATCTGGTGGTGGGCTCCCCCGACTATCTGGCACGGCATGGCACCCCTCGCCACCCCTCGGATCTGCGCCAGCACGACTGCATCGGCTACCGGCTCACGCCCCATCACCACTATCGCTGGGCCTTTGCCGCCGAGGGGGAACTGCTGGAGATCGAAGTGACGGGCCCGCTCACCACCAGCACGCCCGCGCTCTACCTGGGGGCGGCCGAGGCGGGGCTCGGGCTCGCCTACTGCCATGAAGGGGAGGTGTTCGACGCCCTGGCATCGGGGCGGCTGGTAAGCGTGCTGGATGACTGGAGCCCCAGCTTTGCCGGGTTCAACCTCTTCTATCCGGGCCGGCACCAGCTGGGGCAAGGGCTGCGAGCCCTGATCGACATGCTGAAGGAGTATCACAGGATCCGTTGATTGATGAGCTTTATTCAGCAATTCATAAAATGAAAGCCTGATTATCAATTAAACCATAAGAAACTAGACTGTCTGCTCGATTCCGGCCCTTTTCCCGAGTACAGATATGTCCGCCTACTTCCGCCTGCGTCAACGGGCCATGGCCCACCGTTTCTGGGGCTATGCCCTCCCCTCCGTCATGGCCATGCTGGTCTCCGGCGCCTACTACCTGGTGGACGGCATCTTCGTCGGCCACTACGTGGGGGCCGCCGGCCTTGCCGGCATCAACCTGGTCTATCCGGTCATCATGGTGCTCATCGGCCTTGCCGCCATGATCGCCATGGGGGCCGCCACCGCCATCTCCTTCCAGCAGGGCGCCAGGAACCTCGCTCTGGCCCGCCAGGCTCTGGTCAGCGCCCTCTGGCTGCTGCTGATCCTGGGCACGGTAGCGCCGCTGCTGCTGCACCACTGGCACACCGATATCCTGCAGGCCCTGGGAATGGCCCCCGGCACCGACACCTGGCAGCAGGCCAGCGACTACCTAACCTGGATTGGCGGTGGCACCCTGCTGCTCGCCAGCAACCTGGCGGTGCCCTACCTGCTTCGCAACGACGGCCGCCCTCGCCTCGCCATGGTACTGGTGAGCGGCGGCGCCCTCCTCAACATCCTGCTCAACTACATCATGGTGGGCCGGCTCGGGCTCGGCCTCACCGGCACGGCCCAGGCCACCCTCCTCTCGGAGGCCATGGTCAGCCTGCTCGGCCTGGGGTACTTCTTCACCCGCCACGCCCGGTTGCGGCTGACCTGGCGCCAGCTGGTGCCACGCTTCCCGGCCATGCCCGGCCTGCTCTTCACCGGGCTGCCGAGCCTCATCGCCCAGTTCAATCTGGGGCTGCTGTTGCTGCTGCACAACAGCCAGCTGATGGTGCACGGCACGGTCAAGGATCTGGCGGGCTTCACCGTGGCGGGGTACACGGAGGCGGTCTTCATCGTCATCCTGCAGGGACTGGCGTTTGGCATCCAGCCCCTGGTGAGCCAGGCAGCCGGGGCCGGGCGCCATCGCGACCTCCAGTTCCTGATGGCGATGGGGCTCAAGATCACCCTGGTCTATGGCCTGGGGGTCTGGCTGATTGTCCAGCTGCTGCCGCAGCCGGTCGCCATGCTCTACACCGGGGATCAGGATGCAGAGCTGCTCGCCGCCGCCATCAGCAGCCTGACCCTCAACCTCGCTGCCCTGCCCCTGGAGGGGATCGTCATGTTCGGCATCGTGCTGTTGCAGGCCATGGCCCGCACCCGCCAGGCCCTCGTCATCTCCGTGGCCAAGACGGTGCTGCTGCTGCCCCTCATCTTCCTGCTGCCCCTCTGGTGGGGGCGCGACGGAGTCTTGATGGCACAGCCCGCCACCGTGCTGCTGCTGACGCCCCCCCTGTGCTGGCTGCTGTGGCGTGAGTGGCGGGCCCTGAGCCCTGCCGGAGGGCGTACTTCCGTCCGTATGCAACGGGCGCTGACCGCCCCCTGAGGCCCGCCCCGGCGTCCCCCCACAAACGTCGCCCATAAAAAAGTCCCCGCATGCGGGGACTTTTTATTGGAAGCGGCAGATCAGCAGTAGCCGTAACCCAGCAGACGCTGGTAGCGCTGCTCCAGCAGTTGCTCGCTGTCGAGGGGGCGCAGGGCATCCAGATCCTGCTTGATGCGCGCTTTCAGGTGCTTGGCCATCTTCTCCACGTCGCGGTGGGCACCGCCGAGGGGCTCCTCGACGATGTTGTCGATGAGCTTCAGCTCCTTCAGGCGCTGGGCGGTGATACCCATGGCATCCGCCGCCACCGAGGCCTTCTCGGCGCTCTTCCAGAGGATGGAGGCGCACCCTTCCGGGGAGATGACGGAGTAGGTGGAGTACTGCAGCATGTTGACCCGATCACCCACGCCGATGGCGAGAGCGCCGCCGGAGCCGCCTTCACCGATCACGGTGCAGACCACCGGCACGGTCAGGCCGGCCATGACTTTCAGGTTGCGGGCGATGGCTTCGGACTGGCCACGCTCCTCGGCACCCACGCCGGGGTAGGCACCCGGGGTGTCGATGAAGGTGATGATCGGCATCTTGAAGCGCTCGGCCATCTCCATCAGGCGCAGGGCCTTGCGGTACCCTTCCGGGCGCGGCATGCCGAAGTTTCGCTTGATCTTCTCCTTGGTCTCGCGACCCTTCTGGTGACCGATGATCATCACGGGCTCGCCGTCGAGACGGGCGATGCCGCCGACAATGGCCTTGTCATCGGCATAGGCGCGATCTCCGGCCAGCTCGTCGAAATCGGTGAAGATCTGCTCGATGTAGTCGAGGGTGTAGGGGCGCTGGGGATGACGTGCCATCTGGGATACCTGCCAGGCACCCAGATCGCCGAAGATCTTCTTGGTCAGCTCTTCGTTTTTCTTCTCCAGCCGGCGAATGTCTTCGCTGAGATCCACGGCACTGTTGTGCTCGCTCACATGGCGCAGTTCATCGATCTGTGCCTGCAACTCGGCGATCGGCTGTTCAAAATCCAGAAAAAGACTCATAGGGACAATAGATCCTCTAATCAAAAACCAATTCAACCCGCTCTCGTCCAAGCAGGACTCGCAAGTCATCTATCAGTTGATCGGTGGGCGTCACCCGCCACTCGGTACCGAGCGTCAATCGCACCCGGGAACCGGGGCGACGATAGTTTACCTGAACCGGACAGACTCCGGCACGGGCGGGCTCCAAAATCTCGCACAAACGCGGGAAAAAGCGCTCGTCAATGCGTTGTTCATCGAGGGAGATGCGGATTGCCCTGGCAAAACGCTCCCTCGCATCGTTGATATCCAGCAACTCGCGGGCCGACATTTTAAGGCCACCGGAGAAGTCATCAAAGCTGACCTGTCCAGAAACCACTAAAATACGGTCTTTTTGCATCAATTCTTCGTATTTTTCCAGCGCTTCACTGAAAAGGGTCACATCCAGACGGCCGGATCTGTCGTCCAGGGTGAAGATCCCCATCTTGTTGCCGCGCTTGGTCACCATGCTGCGCGCCGCGATCACCAACCCCGCCGCCGTGGTCACCGTATCCCGGGAGGTGGGATGCAGATCGCACAGTCGGCCCGAGGTGTAGCGCCGCAGCTCGCTGCTGTACTGGTTGATGGGGTGACCGGTGAGGTAGAGCCCGAGGGTCTCCCGCTCCCCTTCCAGCCACACCTTGTCGGGCCAGTGCGGCACGTTGGCGAACGCCTTCTTGACGTCGTCGATCTCCTCCGTGAGCACGCCGAACATGTCGACCTGCCCCACCGCCTGGGCCTTGGCGTGCTGCTCGGCGGCGCGCATCGCCTCCTCCAGGGTCGCCATCAGGGCGGCGCGGTGGGGGCCGAGCCTGTCCATGGCGCCGGAGAGGATGAGCTTCTCCATCACCCGCTTGTTGAGCTTCTTGATGTCGACCCGGTTGCAGAAGTCGAACAGGTCGCGAAACGGACCGTCCCGATCCCGCGCGTCCAGGATCGCCTCGATGGGCCCTTCCCCTACCCCCTTCACCGCGCCGATACCGTAGACGATGTGGCCGTCCTCGTTGACGCTGAAGCGGTAGCGACCGGTGTTGACGTCCGGCGGGATCACGGTCAGCCCCATGCGCTGACACTCGTCCACCAGGGTCACTATCTTGTCGGTGTTGTCCATGTCGGCGGTCATCACCGCCGCCATGAACTCCGCCGGGAAGTGGGTCTTGAGCCAGAGGGTCTGGTAGGAGACCAGCGCATAGGCAGCGGAGTGGGACTTGTTGAAGCCGTAGCCCGCAAACTTCTCCACCAGATCGAAGATCTTCATCGCCAGTTCGCCGTCGACGCCGTTCTTGACCGCCCCCTCCTCGAAGCCCGCCCGCTGCTTGGCCATCTCTTCGGGTTTTTTCTTGCCCATGGCCCGACGCAGCATGTCCGCGCCACCCAGGGTATACCCCGCCAGGGTCTGGGCGATCTGCATCACCTGCTCCTGGTAGAGGATGATGCCGTAGGTGGGCTCGAGTATGGGTTTGAGGCTTTCGTGCTGCCACTTCTCGTCCGGGTAGGAGATGGCCTCCTT
This sequence comes from Aeromonas sp. 62-46, assembly GCF_001898585.1. Lineage (NCBI taxonomy): Bacteria > Pseudomonadati > Pseudomonadota > Gammaproteobacteria > Aeromonadales > Aeromonadaceae > Aeromonas > Aeromonas sp. 62-46. The sequence continues at coordinate 67,348 of NZ_MKUI01000015.1, forward strand.
GCCGTGCTTGCGCTCGATGAAGTTGTCCACCATGCCCGACTGGAGCGGGCCCGGGCGGAACAGGGCCACCAGCGCGATCATGTCTTCGAAGCAGTCGGGCTGCAGCCGCTTGATGAGGTCCTTCATGCCGCGGGATTCGAGCTGGAACACCGCCGTGGTCTCGAAACGCTGCAAGAGGGCGAACGACTTCTTGTCGTCGATGGGGATGGCGGCGATGTCCACCGGCGGCTTGCCCTCTTTGGCAAGACGGGGGTTTATCATGCCAAGGGCCCAATCGATGATGGTGAGCGTGCGCAGACCCAGGAAGTCGAACTTCACGAGCCCGGCATACTCCACGTCGTTCTTGTCGAACTGGGTGACCGGGTGATGCCCCTCGTCGTCGCAATAGAGCGGCGCGAAGTCGGTGATCTTGGTAGGTGCGATCACCACGCCGCCGGCGTGCTTGCCGGCGTTGCGCACCACCCCTTCCAGGCGGCGGGCCATGTCGATGAGGTCCTTGACCTCCTCGTCCTGCTCGTAGAGCTCCGGCAACTTGGGCTCGGCTTCGAACGCCTTGGCGAGGGTCATGCCCGGATCCGGCGGGATCAGCTTGGAGATGCGATCCACAAAACCGTAGGCGTGGCCCAGCACACGGCCGACGTCCCGCACCACCGCCTTGGCCGCCATGCTGCCGAAGGTGATGATCTGGGACACCGCCTCCCGGCCGTACATCTCGGAGACGTGATCGATCACCTCGTCGCGCCGGTCCATACAGAAGTCGACGTCGAAGTCGGGCATGGAGACCCGCTCGGGGTTCAGGAAACGTTCGAACAGCAGGTCAAATTCCAGCGGATCCAGGTCGGTGATCTTGAGGGCGTAGGCCACCAGCGACCCCGCCCCCGAGCCCCGGCCCGGACCGACCGGGATGCCGTTGTCCTTGGACCACTGGATAAACTCCATCACGATGAGGAAGTAACCCGGGAAGCCCATCTGGTTGATCACTTTGAGCTCGATGTCGAGACGCTCGTCATACTCGGGACGACGCTCGGCCCGCACCGCCGGATCCGGGAACAGGAACTCCAGCCGCTCCTCCAGCCCTTCCTTCGACTTCATGACCAGGAAGTCCTCGGTGGTCATGTCGCCGGTGGGAAAATTGGGCAGGAAATACTCGCCAAGGCGCACCGTCACGTTGCAGCGCTTGGCGATCTCCACCGTATTTTCCAGGGCTTCCGGGATGTCGGCAAACAGCTCCGCCATCTCCTCCTGACTGCGCAGATACTGCTGGGGGCTGTAGCGGCGCGGTCGGCGCTTGTCCATCAGGGTGTAGCCGTCGTGGATGGCGACCCGGATCTCGTGGGCATCGAAGTCATCGGCGGTGAGGAACACCACCTCGTTGGTGGCCACTACCGGCAGTTCGAACTCGGTGGCAATGGCCACCGCCATGTGGAGGTAGACCTCCTCGTCCGGGCGGCCGGTACGCAGCAGCTCCAGGTAGTAGGCATCCGGGAAGTGGGTCTGGTAGAAGGCGAGGCAATGCTCCACCATCTGGCGGTTGCCCTTGAGCAGGAACTTGCCCACATCCCCCTCGCGCCCGCCGGAGAGGACGATCACCCCCTTGGCATGTTCGCCAAGCCAGGCCTTGTCGATGACGGGGCGCCCCTGCACATGACCGCGCTGATAGCCGCGGGAGATGAGCAGGGTGATGTTCTGGTAGCCGTCGTTGTCCATGGCGAGCAGGGTGAGGCGAAACTGCTCGTCCCCAAGCTCGTCGCTCTGCACCCAGAAATCCGCCCCGACCAGGGGCTTGATCCCCTTGCCGTGGGCAGAGCCGTAGAAGCGCACCAGGCCGCACATGTTCATCTGGTCCGTCAGGGCCAGGGCCGGCATGTTGTTGGCGGCGGCTGCGGAGACGATGGGACCGATCTTCTGCAGGCCGTCGACCATGGAGAAGTCGGAGTGCACCCTCAGGTGGATGAAACGGGGATCAGCCATGGTCACGCCCTCTCATTGCGCAAGCAGAAATCGTTCAGACAGATCGGCATCGGTTATTCGATCCCCAGGGCGCGGCGCACCGGCTTGAAGCTCTGACGGTATTCGGGCAGCGGGCCCCGTTCGGCCAGAATGGCGAGGTGCTCCGCCGTCGGGTAGCCCTTGTGGCGGGCGAAACCGTACTCGGGATGGCGGCTGTCCAGCTCGGTCATCTCGGCGTCCCGGGTCACCTTGGCGAGGATGGAGGCGGCGCTGATGGCGGCCACCAGGCTGTCACCCTTGACCACGGCGCGGGCCTCCATCGGCAATCTGGGGCAGCGGTTGCCGTCGATGAAGACCAGCTCGGGCGTCACCTTGAGCCCCGCCACGGCGCGCTGCATCGCCAGCATGGTGGCGTGCAGGATGTTGAGCTCGTCGATTTCCGCCGGGCTGGCGCGGCCGATGGCATAGGCCAGCGCCTTCTCTTTGATCTCGCCAAACAGGGCGAGCCGCTTCTTCTCGGAGAGCTTCTTGGAATCGGCGAGGCCAAGGATGGGATTGGCAGGATCCAGGATCACCGCGGCGGTGACCACATCACCCACCAGGGGGCCGCGACCCACTTCGTCCACCCCGGCAATCAGCTTGTCTTCGGGAATATCGATCGTCATCTCATAGCCTTGAATCAAAACCGGCCCCGCAGGGCCAGTATCAGCACAACATCACGCCTGACACACAGGCAGAGCCCACTAGCGTTCCAGCAGCGCGGCAACCGCTTCCGCTGCCTGCACATCCGCATTGCAGCGGATCTTCTCGTGCAACCGGGTGAAGGTGGCGATGAGCTCGCTGTTGTCATGGTCCAGCAGCTTGCTCACCTCTTCCACCAGGTTGGCCGGGGTGCACTCGTGCTGGATGAGCTCGGGCACCAGCATCTTGTCCGCCAGCAGGTTCGGCAGGGAGACATAGTCCGTCTTCACCAGCCACTGGGCCAGCAAGTAGCTGAAGGGTTTGAGCTTGTAACCCACCACCATGGGCTTTTTCACCAGCATGGCCTCGAGGGCCGCGGTGCCGGAGGCGAGCATCACCACATCGGCGGCAATCATGGCCTCGCGGCCCTGGCCGTCCAGCAGCACCATGTCGAGCTCCGGGGCCACCTCGGCCTTGATGGCGAGGAACTGCTCGCGCCGTTTCTGGTTGACCAGAGGCACGATGAAACCGAGATCCGGGTTGTGCACCGTCAGGTGCTTGCACGCCTCGAGAAAGACCGGCGCCATGAAGCCCACTTCCGCCGTGCGACTCCCCGGCAGTACCGCCAGCCAGCGACGGGCGGGATCGATGCCGAGGGCCTCGCGCACCGCCCCTTGATCCGGCACCAGCGGGATGTCGTCCGCCATGGTGTGGCCGACGAAGCGACAGGGGGCATCGAAACGGTCGTAGAAGGCTTTCTCGAACGGCAGGAAGGCGAGCACCATGTCGGTGGCCGCCTTGATCTTGTGAATGCGGCCCTGACGCCAGGCCCAGACGGAGGGGCTGACATAGTGGACCGTCTTGATACCGGCGCGGCGCAGTTTCAGCTCCACCCCGATATTGAAATCCGGTGCATCCACACCGACGAAGATGTCGGGGGGATTGGCGATGAAGTGGCGCAGCAGTTCGCGGCGCACCTGGAGGATGCGGGGCAGACGGCCCAGCACCTCGGTGATGCCCATGACGGAGAGCTCCTCCATCTCGAACAGCGCCTTCACGCCGAGAGCCTGCATCCGCGGCCCGGCGATCCCTTCGAACTGCGCATCCGGGTAGCGGGCTTGCAGTTCGCGCACCAGCCCTGCGGCCAGAATGTCGCCGGAGGTCTCTCCGGCAACGATGCCGATGCGAATGGGATCAGGCACGAATGATCCCGCGCTCGTTGTCCTTGAGGAAATCCACATAGAGCTGGATGGCCGGTTCGCTCTGGGCCATCTCGCTCAGCACGGGCAACACCTCTTCAATGGTCTTGCCGGAGCGGAAGATCTCCTTGTAGGCGCGCTTGACGGCGGAGATCGCCTCGGCGCTGAAGCCACGACGACGCAGGCCTTCGGAGTTGACCCCGAACGGCTTGGCGTAGTTGCCGGCGGCCATCACGTAGGGCGGCACGTCCTTGTTCAGGGCAGCGCAGCCGCCGACGAAGGCGTGGGAGCCGACGCGGCCGAACTGGTGAATGGCAGACAGACCGCCGAAGATCACGAAGTCACCGATGTGCACATGGCCCGCCAGGGTGGCGTTGTTGGCGAAGATGCAGTTGTCACCGATGATGCAGTCGTGGGCCACGTGAACGTTGACCATGAACAGGTTGCCGCTACCCACCTTGGTCAGGCTCTGGTCCTGGGTGGTGCCGCGGTGCACGGTGCAGTTCTCGCGAAACACGTTGTTGTCGCCGATCTCGAGGAAGGTGCGCTCGCCGGCGTACTTCTTGTCCTGGCAATCCTCACCGATGGAGGTGTGCTGGAAGATCTTGTTGCCGCGACCGATCTTGGTCGGGCCCTTGATCACCACGTGGGAGCTCACCCAGGTGTTGTCACCGATTTCCACCTCGGCGCCGATGACGGTGAAGGGGCCGATTTCAACCCCTTTGCCGATGACGGCAGACTCATGGACGATGGCGGTGTCGTGGATGATGGCAGTCTGATCGATCACGGTTATACCTCGCGCTTGGCGCACATCAGTTCGGCAGTACAGACCACTTCACCGTCGACGGTGGCGACACCGGTGAACTTGGCGATGCCGCGACGCTCCTTCAGGAACTCCACATCCAGCACCAGCTGATCGCCGGGACCCACCGGGCGCTTGAAGCGGGCATTGTCGATGGAGGCAAAGTAATAGAGCTCGTTGGGGGACGGCTTGCCCACCATGGTGAAGGCCAGGATACCGGTGGCCTGGGCCATGGCTTCCAGGATCAGCACGCCGGGGAAGACCGGCTTGGCCGGGAAGTGGCCCTGGAAGATCGGCTCGTTGAACGAGACGTTCTTGATGGCGCGCAGGGTCTTGCGCTCATCGCTGATCTCGTAGTTTTCCACCTTGTCCACCATCAGGAACGGATAACGGTGGGGCAGCAGATCCATGATTTCCTGGATGCCCAGGCTCTTCTTTTCAGTAGTCAAAACAGTACCCTATACCAATCGTGATTATTCTTGATCCAGCTTTTTCTCAAGCTTGCTCAACCGCTTGTGCATCTCTTCGATACGCATCACCCGGGCGGCGGTCTTGCGCCACTCTTTATTGGTTTGCAGGGGGATGCCGGAAGAGTAGATACCGGGCTCGGTGATGGGACGCATCACCATGGCCATGCCGGTGACGGTGGCCTGGTCGCAGATCTCCATGTGCCCGTTAAAGACGGAAGCACCACCAATGATACAGTATTTGCCGACCTTGAGACTACCGGCCATCACGGTGGAGCCCGCCACGGCAGTGCCGTAGCCGATCTCGACGTTGTGGGCGATCTGGCACTGGTTGTCGATGATGACGTTGTCAGCGATGCGGGTATCTTCCAGCGCACCGCGGTCGATGGTGGTGCAGGCACCGATCTCGACCCGGTTGCCGATGGTCACGCCACCGAGCTGGGGGATCTTGATCCACTCGCCGCGCTCGTTGGCATAACCGAAACCGTCCGCCCCGATCACGGTGCCGGCCTGTACCAGACAGTCCGTGCCCAGGGTCACGTTGTGATAGAGGGTGACGTTGGCCCACAACCGGGAGCGCGCTCCCAGTCGGGTATCCTTGCCAACGAAACAGCCCGGGCCGATGCGCACATCGTCACCCAGCACGACGCCGGATTCGATCACCGCATTGGCACCGATGGCCACTCTCTCGCCCAGTTGCACGTCCGCCGCGATGACGGCGCTCGGATGGATATCCATGGCCGGCTGCGGGGTGGTGTCCAGCAGTTGGGCAACCCGTGCAAAGCCCACGTAGGGGTCCTTGAGCACCAGGGCGTTGGTGGGGCAAAACGGCAGGTCTGCCTCGGTGATGAGCACGGCAGTGGCCTTGCTCTGCTCCAGAAAATGCCGGTACTTCTTGTTGGACAGGAAGGCTATCTCCCCCTCCCCGGCTTTTTCCAGTGTCGCGACCTTGCGAATTTCCCGGGTCCCATCCCCATGGACCTCGGCCCCCAGTTGCTGGGCCAGCTGTGCGAGAGTGAATGCCATCAATTAGTTGCTCTTGCTAACCTGAGAAATAACCTGGCCGGAGATGTCCAGCTTGCTGGCTGCATAAGGGGCGGCGTTGCGCTCCAGCACCAGATCGTAGCCATTGCTCTTGGCGATGGCGTCGATGGCAGCCTGCACCTTGGTCAGGATCTTGTTGCGCTCTTCGGACTGACGGCGACCGTTGTCCTGTTCAAACGCCTGACGCTTCTGGTTGAATTCCATCTGCAGCTTGGCCAGCTTCTCCTGGCTCTGCTTTTTCTGCTCGGCGCTCATGAAGGCTTCGTCCTTCTTGAACTTCTCGACCAGTGCCTGACCGTCGGACTCCAGCTTCTGCAGTTCACGCATGCGCGGCTCGAACTCGCCCTTCAGCTTCTTGGCAACGGCTTCACGCTGGGGCAGCTTTTGGAAGACTTCGCCCATGTCGACCACGGCAATCTTGGTCTCAGCGAAGGCAGAACCCATGCCGGCAGCCATCAGTGCAAAGCTCAAACCAGCTACTTTCAACGCTTTATTCACACTTACTCCTTGGTCCCTCGGTCGAGGGCTACCTGATTTACCTGATTGTGCAAGCGATCCACGAGATCGTCTTGTTACCTGGTGAGGCACGCAAACGCGCGACCCATCATGCTTCCCCCGCCATGGCGGGGGGGCGTCCGCTCCCCTTAGAAGGTACGGCCGATGTTGAAGGAGAAGACTTCGGTGTCGTCCCCTTCGTATTTCTTGATTGGTCTTGCCAGCACGAACACCAGCGGGCCCATGGGAGAGAGCCACTGCAGCGACAGGCCGGTCGACATCCGGATGTTGCTCGGGTCGGAGTAGTCCATCAGATAGTTGCAACCACTGAAGCAACGGTTCTGATACTGGCTGTAGTCGAAGTGGGTATCCCACACGGAACCGGCGTCGATGAAGAAGCTGGTCCGCAGCTGGGGCTGATAGGTCTCGGAGGCAAAGGGCGTCGGCACGATCATTTCCAGCGAGGCCACCGCCAGGGCGTTGCCCCCGACCGAGCTGTCAGTGCCCTGGATGACGTCGTTGCCGCCTAGGTTGTAGTAGTAGAGCGCCTTCGGACCGACCGTGTTGCTCTTGAAACCACGCAGGGTGTCGAAGCCACCGGCGTAGTAGTTCTCGAAGAACGGCAGGACGTGCTCGTAATCGCCATTGGTGCCGTAGCCATCGCCGTAGGAGGCACGGGCCTTGGCCAGCATGACCCATTTGTGATCGGCATCAAACGGGAAGTAGTGGGCATCTTCTGCGTTGAGCTTGAAGTACTGCAGATCCATGCCGGGCACCGTCACCTTGGCGTTCACCCGCTGGCGGTCACCGGAGGTCGGGAACTGACCCTTGTTGAGGGTGGAGCGGGTCCAGCCGGCGGTGACGTCCACGGTGTTGAACACCATGCGATTGTCGCCATCCAGATTGCCGTTGTAGACCTTCCAGAACTCGTCCACCTGTACATAGGGGTTGGGCTGGGAGAGCTTGTTGTTCTCGTAGCCCAGGCTGAAGTCGAGACGGTTGTTCTCGTTGACCGGGAAGCCGCTGGAGAGACGGAAACCGACGGTGGTGTTCTCGTAGTCCACGATGTTGGCGTCGGCCGCACTGAACTTGTTGTAGTAGAGACGGCCGCCCAGGCTCACCCCGTCCACGGTGAAGTAGGGGTCGTTATAGCTCAGGTCGACGCTCTTGGAGTAGTCGTTGGTGCTGGCGTTGATGCCGATCTTCTTGCCGGTCCCCATGAAGTTGTCCTGCTGCAGACCCGCCTGCAGGCTCAGACCCGACTCGGTACCGTAGCCGATACCGGCGTTGATGGACCCCGCCGGCTGCTCCTTGACCTTGAAGTCCAGATCGACCTGGTCATCGCTGCCCGGCACCCGCTTGGTGTCCACTTCCGCGGTCTCGAAGAAGCCTAGGCGGTTGAGACGGGTCTTGGACTGCTCGACGTTGTCGGAGGAGAGCCAGGTGCCCTCCATCTGGCGCATCTCGCGACGCAGCACTTCGTCCTTGGTGGTGACGTTGCCGCTGAAGTTGATGTTGCGCACATAGACCCGGGGACCCGGCTCCACGTTGACGATGAGCTCCACTTCCTTGGTCTGGTCGTTGATCTGGGGGAAGGTGACCACTTTCGGATAGGCGTAGCCGTAACGGCCGAGGAACTTGGAGAGCACCTCTTCGGTATGGGTCACCTGACTGGCGGAGTAGACGCTGCCCGCCTCGATGGGGATGAGGCCCTTCATCTCGCCGCCGCGGTCGATGAGGTCGCCCTTGAGCTGGATGCCGGAAACCTTGTACTGCTCCCCTTCCTTGACGTTGAGGGTGACATAGACCCCCTTCTTGTCCGGGGTCATGGAGACCTGGGTGGACTCCTGGGTGAAGCGGATGTAGCCGCGGTCCATGTAGTAGGAGCGCAGCACTTCGATGTCACCGGCCAGCTTCTGCTTCTGGTAGCGCTGATCACCGGTGAAGTTCCACCAGGGCACGTCGTCCTTGAGGGAGAGCTGGGCCAGCAGCTTCTCTTCCGGGAAGACGTTGTTGCCGACGATGTTGATCTGCTGGATCTTGGCCGCTTCCCCTTCCACGAAGGTGAACTTGAGGTCGACCCGGTTGCGCGGCAGCGGGGTGACGATGGCCTTGACCTTGGCGGAGTACTTGCCCACACCGTAGTAGAAATCTTCCAGCCCTTTCTCGAGGGAGCTCAGCACGGTGCGATCCAGCGGATCACCCACGCGGATCCCGGAGGATTCCAGGCTCTGGGTCAGTTGCTCTTCCTTGATGTCCTTGTTGCCGGAGAACTCGATGCTGGAGATGGTCGGGCGCTCCTTGACCACCACTTGCAGCACCTGACCGTCGCGATAGACCTTGACGTCCTCGAAGTTGCCGGAGGCATAGAGCTTCTTGATGGCGTTCGCCAGCGTCACGGAATCGACGGAATCACCGACCCGCACCGGCAGATTCAACAGGGCGGCACCCAGGGTCACCCGCTGCAGGCCCTCGACCTGAATGTCTTGCACCACAAAAGAGGCCGGGGCAGCCTGAGCCAGGAAGCTGGCCCCCAGCAGGCAACTCAACACCAATGCTTTTTTAACAGCCATTTTGTTCTTATGTGTCCTTGTTGATGCTCTGGCCTCAGAGGCGAGCGAAATCATTAAACAGCGCAATGCCCATCAGTAACATCAGAATGGCGGCGCCTATCCTGAACCCAACTTCCTGAATTTTTTCCGATACCGGCTTGCCGGTGATCGCCTCGATGAGGAAATAGACCAGATGGCCACCATCGAGCACCGGCAGGGGGAACAGGTTGATGATCCCCAGGTTGACGCTGATGAGCGCCAGGAATCCGAGGAAATAGACCAACCCGTAATCGGCGCTGCTGCCGGCCCCCTTGGCGATGGAGATGGGGCCGCTCAGGTTGTCCAAAGAGACGATGCCACCGATCAGCTTGCCTATCATGTCGAAGGTCAGGGTGATCAGGCTCCAGGTCTTCTGGACCCCATGCCACAGGGCTTGCAAAGGCCCATACTGTAACAGAGTTCGATACTCATCCGGTAATGGAACCAGTTGCGGTGACAAGCCCACAAAACCGACCAGCTGGCCCTTCACTTTCTTCCCGTCCGGGGTCAGGGTCAGGGTCATCTCGCTGCCCCCGCGCTCCACCGTCACCTGCAGCGGCTGCGCCGGTGACTGCTGGACACGCTCGACAAACTGGGCCCATTCGGTGATGGCCTCTCCATCGACCCCCTTGATGCGATCCCCTATCTGAAGGCCGGCCTTCTCGCTGGCGCTCGACGGTACCACGGCCTCCACCACGGGCAGCACCTTGCCACCGAGGGGCACGATCCCGAGGCTCCCGATGGGTGACTCTTTGTCCGGATCGAATTTCCAGCCGGCCAGCTGCAGGGTCTTGTCCACTGCATAGCTGGTGTTGGCCGCCTTGAGCTTGAGCTGGACCGAGTCATCGCCAAGGTGGCTGATGAGGGCGTAGGTGACGCTCTCCCAGTCACCGGTCTCCTCGCCGCCGACGCCGACGATCTCCATGCCTGGCAGGATGCCGGCCTCTGCCACGATGGAGGCGGGACGCACCTCGCCCACCACGGGTTTGACGCTAGGCACCCCTATCATGAACATCAGCCAGAAGGCGAACAGGGCGAACACGAAGTTCGCCATGGGGCCGGCCGCGACGATGGCCATCCGGGCCCAGACGCTCTTGTGGTTGAAGGCCTGCGCCTCCTCCCCCGGCTTGAGTTCGTCGACCCGGCCATCCAGCATCTTGACGTAACCGCCAAGGGGGATCAGGGCCAGCACGTATTCGGTGCCATCCTTGCCAAGGCGACGCCAGATGGCCTTGCCAAAGCCGATGGAGAAGCGCTCCACCTTGACGCCGCAACGACGAGCCACCCAGAAGTGGCCAAATTCATGCACCGCCACCAGCAGCCCGAGGGCCACGATGAAGGCGCCGATATTCCACAGAACCCCGCCCATCAGCCGCGTACCTCGCGGTCATGTCCAGTCCTGCGCTCGAGAGCATGGAGAGGGGCTGGCTGCCACCACAGTCCGTTCATACGGCAAGCTCCTTTATCAGTTGCTGGGCACGGGCTCGGGCCGTACCGTCCAGGGCGATGAGATCCGCCAGAGAGCCGGCAGCACTGCTGCCCAGCTCGGCCATGACGGATTCGTTGACTCTGGCAATATCCATAAATCCGATCCGCTCTGCAAGAAAAGCCGCGACGGCCTCCTCGTTGGCGGCATTGAGGGAGGTGGTCGCCCCCTGCCCCTGCTGGCACGCGCTCATGGCCAGCGCCAGACAGGGATAGCGCTCATAGTCGGGCCGGATAAAGCTGAACTCTCCGACACTGAAGAAATCCAAAGGTTCCACACCGGACTCGATCCGTTCCGGATAGGCCAGAGCGTGGGCAATGGGGGTGCACATGTCCGGGTTGCCGAGCTGGGCCAGCACGGAGCCATCCTTGTACTGCACCATGGAGTGAATGACGGACTGGGGGTGGATCACCACCTGGATCTGCTCGGGGGCCGCATTGAAGAGCCAGCGCGCCTCGATGTACTCCAGCCCCTTGTTCATCATGGTGGCGGAGTCCACCGAGATCTTGGCCCCCATGGACCAGTTGGGATGGGCAATGGCTTGCGCCGGGGTGACATGGTGCAGTTCGCCCACATCGGCATAGCGGAAAGGCCCACCGGAGCCGGTCAGCAGGATCTTGCTGATCCCCGCCCCGGCCAGATCGCAGAAACCGGGCTGGCGCTGCACGTCGACCGGCAGGCACTGGAAGATGGCGTTGTGTTCGCTGTCGATGGGCAGCAGCTCGGCGCCGTGCGCGCGCACCGCCTCCATGAAGAAGGCTCCGGACATCACCAGCGCCTCCTTGTTGGCCAGCAGAATGCGCTTGCCGGCGCGCACGGCAGCCATGGTGGGTGCCAGACCCGCCGCACCGACAATGGCCGCCATCACGCTGTGGGCATCGGGGTGAGCAGCCACGTCGCACAGGGCTGCCTGACCGGACAACACCCGGGTGGTGCTGCCGTGAGCCTTGAGCCGACCCGCCAGATCGCTGGCGGCGCCTTCGTCCACCATGACGGCGAACCGGGGGGAGAATTCGAGACAGTCGCGCAGCATGGCGTCCACGCTGCGGGCAGCGGTCAGCGCCAGCACCTGCCAGCGCCCGGGGTTGTGGCGCAGTACCTTGAGGGTGCTCTGACCGATGGAGCCTGACGCTCCCAGGATCACCAGGTTTTGCATCAAGACTCCTGATTGGGTAACAGACTGATGGAGCGGGACGCTCCCGGGATCATCAGTGCGCGAAACATCAAAACTCCGGACCGAGCAACAGGTAGCTGAGCAGGAAGACGGGCAGCGCCGCCGTCAGGCTGTCGATGCGATCGAGAATGCCCCCATGGCCCGGCAACAGGGTGCCGGAATCCTTGATGCCGGCTTCCCGCTTGAACATGCTCTCGGCCAGATCGCCAAGCACGGAGGCCAGCACCGCCAGCAGGGAACAGAGCAGCACGGTGCCCATCTTGGCAGGCACGAAGCCCATGAACCAGGTCACGCCGATGGCCAGCAGGCTGGCGGTAAAGAGGCCGCCCAGCATGCCTTCGATGGTTTTACCCGGGCTCACGGCCGGCGCCAGCTTGTGTTTGCCGAACGCCTTGCCGAAAAAATACGCGCCAGAATCTGCCGCCCAGACCAGCCCCATCACGAACAGCAGGATCCAGGCCCCCATCATGGGGTCGTGGTAGAAGTTGTAACCGCGAATGGCCACCAGGGACCAGAAGAAGGGAACCAGGGTCACCAGACCGAACAGGGATTTGAGCCAGATGGATTCACGCCACAGCCTGGCGCTTTGCGGGTAGCGCAGCACCAGCACCAGCCCCAGCAGCCACCAGCTGACGGCGGTCCAGAGCACGCCCATCACCAGCGGATGCAGTTGGGGGATCCAGAGTTGCTCCACGGGCACCCAGAACAGGCTGGCCCCCAGCAGCAGACAGAACACCAGCGGCAACCACTGTTGCGGCTGGGCAGTGACGAAGGCACTCCACTCACGGCTGGCCAGCAGAAAGACCAGGGCGGCGAGCAGGGCAAAGAATTTCAACGGCAGAAAAAACAGCGCCCCCAACACCAGGGGAACTAACAGTAATGCGGTAATAATTCGTTGTTTTAGCAAAAGAAACCTCTCTCTTGGGAGCGGGGTTTAGCCGGTCTGTTGCGCGGCGATCAATTCCCGGATCTGTTCACCCGTACACCCGAAGCGACGCTCGCGAGCAACGAAGGAGGCAACTGCCCCACTGAACTCGGCCTCGTCAAAATCGGGCCACAGGACCGGGGTAAAATAGAGTTCGGCATAGGCGAGCTGCCACAGGACAAAGTTGCTGATGCGATGATCCCCGCCAGTGCGGATCAACAGATCCACGGGGGGCAGATCAGCCATGCAGACATGACGACCCAATGCCGCCTCATCGACCGCCTCGGCATCGAGTTCACCCGCCGCCACGGCGCGTGCCAGGGTCCGGGCCGCCTGGGCGATGTCCCACTGACCGCCATAGTTGGCGGCGATATTGAGGGTCAATCCCTGATTGTTGGCGGTCAGGGCCTCGGCCTTGGCGATTTTGGCCTGCAGCCGCTCGCTGAAGCGGGCAGTGTCGCCAATCACCCGAAGGCGAATGCCGTTGCTGTGCAACTTGCTCACCTCGCGACCCAGCACCGTCATGAACAATTCCATCAGGGCGTTGACTTCCCCTTCCGGACGGCGCCAGTTCTCGCTGGAAAACGCAAACAGGGTCAGCGCCTCCATCTTGGCACGGGCGGCAAAGGCCACGGCCTCACGCACGGATTTCACGCCCGCCTTGTGCCCGGAAACCCGCATCTTGCCGCGGTTCTGGGCCCAGCGACCATTGCCATCCATGATGATGGCGACGTGACGGGGCAAGGACGAGCTGGCGCTATCGCCTAGCGCTGCCAAAAGCGACATTCATTTCTCCCACAAAGACAAAAGCGCCGTGCAGGGGCACTACACGGCGCTCGTAATATACCTGTCGGAGGCTTAGATTTCCATTAGCTCCTTTTCCTTCACAACCAGGGCGTCATCCACCAGCTTGATGAAGGTATCGGTCAGCTTCTGGATCTCTTCCTGGGCGCGACGGTCGTCGTCTTCGGAGATCTCTTTCTCTTTCAGCAGGGCTTTCAGGTCGGCGTTGGCATCGCGACGGATGTTGCGAATGGCAACCCGGGCACCTTCGGCTTCGGCACGGACGATCTTGGTCAGATCACGGCGACGCTCTTCGGTCAGCGGCGGCAGCGGCACGCGCAGAGTCTGGCCGTTGCTGGACGGGTTCAGGCCCAGATCGGAGGTCAGGATGGCTTTTTCCACCGCCTGGATCATGGAGCGATCGAAGATGGAGATGGAGAGAGTACGGGCATCTTCTGCCACCACGTTGGCCAACTGCTTCAGAGGAGTGGCAGCACCGTAATACTCCACCTGGATGCCGTCGAGCAGGCTCGGGTGAGCACGGCCGGTACGGATCTTGGACATCTGGGTCTTCAGCGACTCTACGCTTTTGCCCATGCGGTCCTTGGCGTCGTTTTTAATCTCGTTGATCACAGTGGTTTTCCTTTTGGCGAACGAGCCGACAGGCGGCTCGTATCTATCTTGTTGACTGGCGTAATGGACAAGCGAGCCTGGGGCTCACACTTGCCTTACTTGCTGGCCTGGTGGATCAGGGTACCTTCCGGCTCACCCATGATCACGCGGCGCAGCGCGCCCGGTTTGTTCATGTTGAACACCCGGATCGGCAGATCGTGGTCGCGGGCCAGGGTAAAAGCAGCAAGATCCATCACTTTGAGTTCTTTTTCAAGAACTTCATCATAACTCAGTTCCTGATAGAGCACGGCATCCGGGTTCTTGACCGGGTCATCGGTGAACACGCCATCGACCTTGGTGGCTTTCAGCACGACGTCGGCTTCGATCTCGATACCGCGCAGGCAGGCTGCCGAGTCGGTGGTAAAGAAGGGGTTGCCGGTACCGGCAGAGAAGATCACCACCTTGCCGGCGCGCAGCTGGCTGATGGCTTCGGCCCAGCTGTAGGAGTCGCAGACCCCTTGCAGGGAGATGGCCGACATCAGGCGGGCATTCACATAAGCACGATGCAGGGCATCACGCATGGCCAGGCCGTTCATGACGGTCGCCAGCATGCCCATGTGGTCACCCACCACGCGATTCATGCCTGCCTTGGCAAGGCCGGCACCACGGAACAGGTTGCCGCCACCGATGACCAGACCGACCTGAACACCCAGCTCAACCAGCTCTTTGATCTCTTGGGCCATCCGTTCCAGCACCGCCGGATCAATGCCGAAACCCTCGGATCCTTGCAGGGCTTCACCACTCAACTTCAGAAGAACACGTCTGTATGCAGGCTTGGGATTGGTACTCATGTCACTGATTCCTGGTCATATAAAGACCGCGACATAAGTCGCGGTCTGGGGAAACGGAAAAACCGGTTCGATTAGGCCTTCTGAGCGGCCGCGATCTGGGCTGCTACTTCAGCAGCGAAGTCGGTCTCTTGCTTCTCGATGCCTTCGCCCACTTCGAAACGGGTGAAGGAAACAACGTCAGCGCCTTCTTTCTTCAGCAGCTCGGCAACGGTCATGGAAGGATCTTTCACGAACGGTTGACCAGTCAGGGAAACCTCACCGGTGAACTTCTTCATGCGGCCTTCAACCATCTTCTCGGCGATCTCTTTCGGCTTGCCGGAGTTGATGGCGATGTCGATCTGGATTTCGCGCTCTTTGGCAACGACTTCGGCAGACACGTCTTCCGGTTTGACGAATTGCGGGCTGTTGGCAGCAACGTGCATGGCCAGATCTTTGGCCAGCTCGTCGGTACCGCCAACCAGCTTGGTGATAACACCGATGCGGGAGCCGTGAACGTAGGTGCCCAGGTTGTCACCTTCAACCAGCATCACGCGACGCAGGTTCATGTTCTCACCGATCTTGGCGATCAGGTTGGTGATGGTCAGCTCGACGGACTCGCCGTTGCCGAAGTCGGCGGCTTTCAGCGCGTCAACGTCAGCGATTTTCTGGGTAGCAGCGATCTCGACGATCTTCTGACCCATGGCCAGGAAACCGGCATCCTTGGAAACGAAGTCAGTCTCGCAGTTCAGCTCGATCATGACGGCAACGTTGCCTTCGGTACGGGCGAAGATCACACCTTCAGCGGCGATACGGCCAGCTTTCTTGGCGGCCTTGGCCTGACCGGATTTACGCATGTTCTCGATAGCCAGCTCGATATCACCGTTGGCTTCTTCCAGCGCTTTTTTGCAATCCATCATGCCAGCGGCGGTGCGCTCGCGCAGTTCTTTTACCAGGGCGGCAGAAATGTTTGCCATGTCCAGTATCCTCGGTCTTGAATTGACAAGAAACAGGGGCCACAAGGGCCCCTGCTAACCAATTACATCAGCTTGGTTAATAAGGGCTTTTCAGTCCTTATCAATTACTCAGCTTCAACGAAGCCATCTTGTTCGGCTTGAACAACGATGTCCTGCTCACGGGCTTCCAGAACGGTGTCAGCAGCAGCGTTCAGGTACAGCTGTACGGCACGGATAGCGTCGTCGTTACCCGGGATGACATAGTCAACGCCGTCCGGGTTGGAGTTGGTATCAACGATGGAAACTACCGGGATACCCAGGTTGTTGGCTTCTTTGATAGCGATGTGCTCGTGGTCGGCATCGACAACGAACAGAACGTCAGGCAGGCCGCCCATGTTCTTGATACCACCCAGGCTCTTCTCCAGCTTTTCCATTTCGCGAGTACGCATCAGCGCCTCTTTCTTGGTCAGCTTGTCGAAGGTACCGTCTTCGCTCTGGGTTTCCAGATCTTTCAGGCGCTTGATGGACTGACGAACGGTTTTCCAGTTGGTCAGCATGCCGCCCAGCCAGCGGTGGTTAACATAGAACTGGTCGCAACGCTCAGCGGCTTCTTTGACGGCTTCAGACGCGGCACGCTTGGTACCTACGAACAGTACCTTGCCTTTCTTGGCAGCTACGGAGCTGATGAAGTTCATGGCATCGTCAAACATCGGAACGGTTTTTTCCAGGTTGATGATGTGAACTTTGCTGCGGGCGCCGAAGATGTAGGACTTCATTTTCGGGTTCCAGTAACGAGTCTGGTGACCGAAGTGAACGCCGGCTTGCAGCATGTCGCGCATAGAAACTTTAGCCATTTTATACCTCTGTATTGGGGTTAGGCCTCCACACATCCCATATAACCGACCCGTTAAGGCACCCCGGCATATGTGTCGATGTGTGTGTGTTGTTGAGTAAGGGTGATGGCATGAGGACACGAGTTCCCCATTCCGGCGCGCTTTATACCATAACTTTGGTCATGACACCACCAGCCCGGGTGCTAAAAATGGATCCCGGACCATGGTGCGACCGCCTGATGACGTTGCGATGACGATCACACTGGAAGTAAACGGGGGTTGGGGATAAAATTTCGCCCTGATTGCAAACGCATCTATTTTTCATTACCTGGTTGTTGGGCATCGGCAGGATGCGCAATCAGGCCCCAAGAGAGATCCCATGTCCATTAAAATCAAGACACCGGAAGAGATTGAAAAAATGCGTGTCGCCGGCCAGCTGGCCGCCGACGTGCTGGTCATGATCGCCCCCCACGTCAAGGCGGGCGTCACCACAGACGAACTGAATACCCTCTGCCACGACTACATCGTCGACGTGCAGCAGGCCATCCCCGCGCCGCTCAATTACCACGGCTTCCCCAAGTCCATCTGTACTTCGGTGAACGATGTCATCTGCCATGGCATCCCGAACCACAAGAAACTGCGGGAAGGGGACATCATCAATCTGGATATCACCGTCATCAAGGATGGTTATCACGGCGATACCTCCGCCATGTTCATCGTGGGCCAGACCACCCCCCTGCGTCGCCAGCTCTGCAAGGTGGCCCAGGATAGCCTCTATGCCGCCATCAAGCGGGTGCGCCCGGGCATGTGCATCACCGAGATCGGCGCCGTCATCCAGCCCATCGTCGAGCAGGCCGGCTTCTCCGTGGTACGCGACTACTGCGGCCATGGCATCGGTGCCGAGTTCCACGAAGAGCCGCAGATCCTGCACTACCGCAACGGCGGCAAGCTGGAGCTGAAAGCGGGCATGTGCTTCACCATCGAGCCCATGGTCAACAGCAAGAAGTACCACTGCAAGGTCAATCCGAAGGATGGCTGGACCGTGACCACCAAGGACGGCGGCGACTCCGCCCAGTGGGAGCACACCCTGCTGGTGACCGAGGATGGCTGCGAGGTCCTGACCCTGCGCCCCGACGACACTATCGAGCGTTTTATCCGCCACGTTTGACATTCAACCCCGGCCGCGCGCCGGGGTTGCTCTTTACCCGGCCCGACCGAGAGTGTGACATGCCATGGATGCCAGCCTGCTTTCTCCCCATCTGCTCCCAGACGATCAGCTCACCCGTGACAACTGCAAGGAGTACCTGAGCCGCTTTCTCGCCTGGCTGCATGAGCGCTTCGACGCCGGTGACAACATCATCGAACTGGTGGCCACCCGCTCCGAATACATGGACGCGCTGCTGACCAGGCTCTGGCACAAGTTCGGCTTCGACAGGACCGAGCTCACCCTGATCGCGGTGGGGGGCTATGGCCGCGGCGAGCTGCACCCCCACTCCGACATCGATCTGCTTATCCTCTATGAAGGGGACGAGCTGGACGAGGTGCTGGGGCTGCGCATCGGCGAGTTCATCACCCTCTTGTGGGATCTCAAGCTGGAGGTGGGGCAGTCGGTGCGCAACGTGGCCGAGTGCATCGAGCAGGGTCGCAACGACATCACGGTTGCCACCAACCTCATCGAGGCCCGTTACATCACGGGTCGCCTGGCGGGATTCGAGCAGTTGCAGGCGGCCACCCAGCCCCAGCACTTCTGGCCGAGCGAAGCCTTCTTTCGTGCCAAACGCGAAGAGCAGGCCCTGCGCCACCAGCAGTTTCTCGGCACCGCCTACAAGCTGGAGCCGGATCTCAAGAACAATCCCGGGGGCCTTCGCGACATCCAGACCCTGGCCTGGGTCGCCCGCCGCCACTTCGGCGCCACCACCCTGTTCGAGATGACCAGCCACGGTTTTCTCAACCGGGCCGAGTACCGGGAGCTGCTCGACTGCCAGAACTTCCTGTGGAAGGTGCGCTTCGCCCTGCACATGGCCATCAACAAGGGGGACAACCGCCTCTTGTTCGACCGCCAGCGTACCGTGGCCCAGATGCTGGGGTTCGAGGGGGAAGGCAACGGCCCGGTCGAGCAGATGATGAAGCGCTTCTACCAGACGGTGCGACGGGTGGCCGAACTCAACGAGATGCTGCTGCAACTGTTTGACGAGGCCATTCTCGGCAACACCGCCATGGACGTGCGCCGCATCAGCGACGAATTCCAGCTGCGCGGCCGCCTCATCGATGCGGTGGACTCCGAGCTGTTCGGCCGGGATCCTGCCGCCATCCTGCGACTCTTCTACCAGATAGCCCAGCACCCGGAGATTGCCGGCATCCACTCCGCCACCTTGCGCCAGTTGCGCGAGGCCAGACGCACCCTCAACTGCTGGCTGCAAGATCTACCCGAGTGCCGCCGTCTCTTCATGGCGCTCCTGCGCCACCCCAACGGCATCGGCCAGCCGCTCACCCTGATGCACAAGTACGGGATCCTCGCGGCCTACCTGCCCCAGTGGAACCTCATCGTCGGTCAGATGCAGTTCGACATGTTCCACGCCTACACGGTGGACGAACATACCCACAGGCTGCTGCAGAACATCCATCGCTTTCCGAATCCGGCCAGCCGCCAGACTCACCCGCTCTGCCACGAGGTGTTCACCCAGTTGCGCAAGCCCGAGCTGCTCAGCATCGCCGCCCTCTTCCACGACATCGCCAAGGGCAGGCGCGGCGATCATTCCGAACTCGGGGCCGTGGATGCGCTGGAGTTCTGCCAGTTGCACGGGCTGGATCGCTACGAGAGCCGACTGGTCGCCTGGCTGGTGCGCCACCATCTGCTGATGTCGGTCACCGCCCAGCGCCGCGACATCTACGACCCGGACGTGGTCACCGACTTCGCCCAGAAGGTTCGGGATGAATTGCACCTCGACCTGCTCTATTGCCTGACCGTGGCCGACATCTGTGCCACGAACGACAGTCTGTGGAACGACTGGAAGGGCACCCTGCTGCGCGAACTCTACTTCGCCACCCAGAAGGCCCTGCGCCAGGGGTTGGAAAACCCGCCGGACATGCGCCTCAAGATCCGTGAAAACCAGCGCCAGGCCAGGCAGATCCTGACCCAGCGCGAGGTGCCACAGGAGGCGGTCACCGCCCTCTGGAACGACTTCAAGGCCGATTACTTCCTGCGCCACAGCCCGGAGCAGATCGCCTGGCACTGCCGCAAGATCATCGCCCACGGTGACAACCCGGCCCCCCTGGTGCTCATCGGCAAGCACCCCATACGGGGCGGTAGCGAGGTGTTCATCTATTGTCGCGATACTCCCAACCTCTTTGCCACCGTGGCCTCGGCGCTGGATCAGAAGAACCTCAGCATCCACGACGCCCAGATCATGAATTCGCGCAACGACTACGTGCTTGATACCTTCATCGTGCTGGAGCCAAACGGCGAGCCCATCAGCCCCAACCGTACCGCCACCATCAAGAAGGCACTGGAGAAAGCCCTTCAGGAGCCGGGCAAACTGGTACTGCGCAGCAAGCCCCTGTCCAGACGCCACCGCCAGTTCAGCGTGCCGACCAGGGTGGTCTTCCTGCCCCACAAGGGGGAAAACCGCCACACCCTGCTGGAGCTGACGGCCCTGGACACTCCGGGCCTATTGGCCCGTATCGGTGCCGTGTTCCAGCAGTGCGGCCTCTCCCTCCATGCCGCCAAGATCACCACCATCGGTGAGCGGGTGGAGGACTTCTTCAGCCTCACCACCCTGGCCGGAGAGCCGCTGAACCCGGAGGAGCAGCAAGCCCTCGAGGAGAGGCTGGTCAATCAGCTCAACCCCCAGGAACCGGTTGGTGAGAGTGCCTGACACGCTCGGATGAAGCCTCGAAAGAGGCTTTTTGACGCATTGATTCCTCAATCAGAACAAATGGTTGGACCACTCAAGTACAATAAATCGCCCTGATTCTGAAGAAATCGGCGAGAGCCCTTAAAAACGATTGGAAAAGTGTGATACAACAAACAGAATTTTATAAAGGAAACCTGTCATGACCCAGTTGCAACAGACCATCGAAGCGGCCTTCGAGCGCCGTGACTCCATCACCCCCGGCTCCGTCGATGCCGCCACCAAGGCCGCCATTCTGGAAGCCATCGACCTGCTGGACTCCGGCAAAGCCCGGGTTGCCGAGAAGATTGCCGGCGAGTGGGTCGTCCACCAGTGGCTGAAGAAGGCCGTGCTGCTCTCCTTCCGCATCAACGACAACGGCATCATCAAGGGCGACGATGCCCAGTACTACGACAAGGTTCCCCTGAAGTTCTCCAACTACACCGAAGAGCAGTTCAAGGCTGCCGGTGTACGCGTCGTGCCGCCCGCGACTGCGCGCAAAGGCTCCTTCATCGCCCCGAACACAGTGCTGATGCCCTCCTACGTCAACATCGGCGCCTTCGTCGATGAAGGCACCATGGTCGACACCTGGGCCACCGTGGGCTCCTGCGCCCAGATCGGCAAGAACGTGCACCTCTCCGGCGGCGTCGGCATCGGCGGCGTACTGGAGCCACTGCAGGCCAACCCGACCATCATCGAAGACAACTGCTTCATCGGTGCCCGTTCCGAAGTGGTGGAAGGGGTGATCGTCGAGGAAGGCTCCGTCATCTCCATGGGGGTCTTCATCGGCCAGTCCACCCGCATCTATGACCGCGAAACCGGCGAAATCCACTACGGCCGCGTCCCGGCCGGCTCCGTGGTCGTTTCAGGCTCCCTGCCCTCCAAGTGCGGCAAGTACAGCCTCTACGCCGCCGTCATCGTCAAGAAGGTGGATGCCAAGACCCGCGCCAAGGTCGGCATCAACGCCCTGCTGCGCTCCATCGACGAGTAATCCACGCCGATGTCATCAAGGGCACCTCTCTGGTGCCCTTTTTCATGCCCGCTCTCATGGGCGGGCGCCAACTCCCCTGCCCCACCATCACTGCCCCCCATGAGACGATACCGCTTATGGCAGGGCTGACAAGGCGTTCACCCCTCCCCCTTGGCTCGTTGATTAAAAAAGACCTTTTTGACACCAATTTGAATTTGGCGCGCCTGTCACAGGCAAGGCGTCCGGACTCGGGTAAGATAGAGGGGTCAGGATCGTTTCAAACCAAGGAAGCCCGATGTACGAGAATCTCAAGAGCCTGGGGATCCAGGAACCCACCTCGGTGGACAGCTACACCCTGCGCCAGGAAGCCAACCACGACATCCTCAAGATCTATTTCAAGAAGCAGAAGGGTGAATTCTTCGCCAAAAGCGTCAAATTCAAATACCCTCGCCAGCGCAAGACCATGCTGGTCGACTCGGGGACCCATGAGTACAAGGATGTCACCGAGATCAACGCCAACCTCAAATACGTGGTGGATGAGCTGGACAATCTGACCCAGGGCGGCCAGCCTTCCGCCGATCCGGACATCAAGCAGAAGATACTGCGCGACTTGCGTCATCTGGAAAAGGTGGTGCAGAACAAGATCAGCGAGATAGAACGGGATCTCGAAAAGCTTTAAGCCGGTCTGATGCAGCAAAGGCGCCCAGGGGCGCCTTTTTCATTGGATAACACCATGCTGGCGCCGTCAGGAAAGTCCCCGCACATGTCCCGCCACCAAATGCAACCCAGCAAAAAGGGAGGCTTGCGCCTCCCTTTTCGGAACTCGGATATCGGAGCGACAATCAGTTGCTCTTCATCCAGATGTCCATTTCAGTTTTCAGGTTGTCGGACTTGGTGCCGAAGATAGCTTGTACACCGGAACCAGCCACCACCACACCGGCGGCACCCAGCTTCTTCAGACCAGCCTGGTCAACCTTGGCCACATCCTTCACACCGACACGCAGACGGGTGATGCAGGCGTCCAGAGAGGCGATGTTCTCTTTGCCACCGAAGGCGGAGACCAGTGCAGCAGACATCTCGTCCTTGCTTTGACTGGCAGAGGACTCTTGAGCGGCTTCGTCTTCACGACCCGGAGTTTTCAGGTTCATGGCACGGATGACCACGGTGAAGACCACGTAGTAGATGACCGCGTAGACCAGACCCAGACCCACCAGCAGCAGCATATTGTCGGCACGTGGGGATTGCACCACGAAGTCGATGAAGCCGTTGGAGAAGGTGTGACCGTGAACGACACCCAGCATGTTGGTCAGGACATAGGCCAGACCGGCCAGCAGGGCGTGGATGGCGTAGAGTACCGGGGCCACGAACAGGAAGGAGAATTCGATAGGCTCGGTGATACCGGTCAGGAAGGAGGTCAGGGCAGCAGAAGCCATGATACCTACGATCTTGGCGCGGTTTTCCGGCTTGGCGGAGTGCGCAATGGCAAACGCGGCAGCAGGCAGACCGAACATCTTGAACAGGTAGCCACCCGCCAGTTGACCGAAGCCGTTACCGGCAGCACGGGAAGCGTCATCAGCAGTCAGGAAGCAGGTCATGATGCCGTGTACGGTTTCACCGGCGGCGTTGACGCAGGTACCAGCCTGATAGAAGAACGGCACGTTCCAGATGTGGTGCAGACCGAACGGGATCAGGGAGCGCTCAACCACGCCGTAGATACCGAAGGCCAGGACCGGGTTCTGGTTGGCAGCCCAGTCGGAGAAGGCACCGATGGCACCACCAATCGGCGGCCAGATGAAGGAGAGCACGACACCCAGACCGATGGAAACAAAACCGGTGATGATGGGCACGGCGCGCTTGCCAGCGAAGAAGCCGAGGTACTCTGGCAGCTGGATCTTGTAGAAGCGGTTGAACGCCCAGGCAGCCACGCCACCGGCGAGGATACCACCCAGCACACCGGTATCGATCTTCTCGACACCCATCACAGGCGCCATCACAGTCAGGGTGGCGGTCATGATGCCGTAGCCGACGATGGCGGACAGGCCGGAAACACCGTCGTTATTGGTGAAGCCAAGGGCGACGCCCACGGCGAACAGCAGAGCCATCTGGCCGAATACGGAACCACCGGCCTGCTCCATCAGTTGGGAGACGATTTCCGGCAACCAGCTGAAGTGGGCAGCACCCACCCCCAGCAGAATACCTGCAACGGGCAAGACCGATACGGGCAGCATCAGCGCCTTACCGACCTTTTGCAGATTAGAGAAAGCATTTTTTAACATGTGTGCGCTCCTGAATGGATTTTTTTCCGACAACGACTCAGGGCAGTTTATTGATGACGATGTGCTTCATCCGTCACTGCGCCAAGTGCGTTTTCCGGGTTGCTTATTTTGACCAGCAGAATATAACCCAGCGGGGGTGGAAATGCCTCTGTCGGAAACAAGGGAATAATAAATTTGGAGGAGAGATCACAAGATAATAAATAAGCAGAGAGGGGACTGTCTTGAATATTATTTCGTATTGTTATAGCTTCGCCGCAAAAAGAAATAAACCACTTCAAAATAAATCACAAAGAAACCAAATAATACTTAACGATACCCACTGTAACTGAATGTAACTTATTGCGGATTTATATTATCCAGTCTACCGATTAAAAAGGCCTCCAACAAGGGAGGCCTCCAATAAATATCGATTTTAATAAACCGAGATATTTAGTTCTTCTGTGAACGTTTAACTGCATCAATAAAGACCGATTTCGCCTTGGTTGAACCGGCACGCTCGGCTTCATTCACGAGTTGCATCGCCTTGTCGATGTCACCGGCCTTCACCGCTTTCTCGATCTGGGCGTTGTAGAAGCTCTCGGTCTCGCTCAGCATGGCGGGAGCCGGTTTGCTCGGCGCTGCGGCAACGGCTGCCGTGGTGGCCGCCGTCGCAGCCACCGCAGTGGTAGCAGGCTTGGCCTGGCTCATCGCCACCTTGTCGGCGTATTCAGGCTTGAACACAGCTTCCAGGCCTTGTCCCTTGGCCATGTCCGTGACCTTTATCTGTACCAGACCCCAGGGCGAATGGGGGATCACGGGGTCCTTGATATCCGGCTCGACCGTGCCGTTGGCACGGGCAAAGGCCTTCGCGGGGTGCAAGATGGTGGTGCTGCCCGCCGTCTCGTTGGCCGGCGCATAGACCACCATATAGGTTTCAGTGGCGGGATTGCCCGGCATGCTGCGGTCCACGAACACACGCCCCTCAATCCTGTCGTTGTCGAGCAGGTGGGCAGGTTGATAGGCAAAGACCGACTCACCCAGCACGCGAGTCACCTTGAACTGGGCATCCAGCATGATCACCTTGGGAACCAGGACCGTCTTGCTGACCTGGGAGGCCAGGGTGATGGCCAGATTGCCGGTATTGGCCGGCAGACGATAGGCGGCAAAATAGCTCATGCCCTCGTCAAACTGATAACTGGGCTGCTTGCCGTCGATGGCCAGCAGCGTCTCGCCTTCCGGCAGGGAGACATAATTGAATTCGTTGAACCCTGTGCAACAACTGGTTGCCTGGGAGAGCGCCTGCTTGGCCTGATCGGCATTACTCAGAATGGAGGCGTGCTCCTGCACGGGCACCACCATGCTACCGGAACAACCGGCCAGCAGCGCGGTAACCATGGCCGCGATAGACATCTTTACCAGTTTCATTCTTCTTATCTCCATAACCCGGTTGCCACATCATGCGAAACAAAACTGCCCCCATAAGGGGGCAGTGACTAACTTAACTGAAGATATTGCTTACCACCAGGCTTCTGCTTGTACGCCAACCTGATAGGTGTCTTTGGAGGTGTTGCCTTCAAAGGCATTCTGGTCTTCGGTGTTCTTCAGATAGGTGGCGAACACGCGGATTTCCGGACGGGCCCAGAAGCTGGAGCCGGCAGACCAGGCCTGAGCCAGGGTCAGCTTGTAAGCGCCATCTTTGTCGGTGGTACCGGAAGTGGACTTGTTCTTGTCCTGGAAGTAGCCGCCTTCGAAGATGGTCTTGTTGAAGTCATCCCACTTGTACATCGGGCGAGCGACGACAGACATGGTTTCGTACTTGTCGTTGCCGTTCCACATCTCGTTGCCTACACCGTAGACCAGCTGGTGACCCATCTCCCAGGAGTTGCCCATCGGGATGACGCCCCAGTTGATGATACGGTAGCCATCGGCACCGGCTTTGGCTTCGGCACCGTACCAGGAGCCGTCACCGTAGAAGGCCATGGTCTTGGAGTAGCCTTCGGTACCGTACTGCAGCACGGTCTTGTTGAAGCCACCGAAGATGCCTTGGGTCAGTTCGGCGGTCAGCATGACGCCGTTCTTCATGTTGTCGTTCTTCAGATCTTTCTGGGCGTCGGTCTCATTGACCAGGGCATACATGGCGCCCACTTCCAGAGAGCCGTCCTGCCACAGCGGGATGCCGGCATAACGCACGTCCAGGGTGTTGACGTTCAGATCTTCGTTCTTCTGGTAAACCGGATCACCGTTGCCATCTACACCGGTCTGGGTGTACTGACCGAAGACATCACCCGCGCTGCGGTCGTTGCGGACCCAGGCCAGGGAGAGCTTGCCAGGACCAGCCTGGATGCCTTCGATACCGGCACCGGCACCGGAGATGTTCCAGTAGTAGAAGTCAGAGATGTGGATGTCGTGACGTTGGTAGTAACGCTTACCGGCCCACAGAGTGGCTTCCGGCGCGAAGCCCAGCAGCCCCTTGGCTTGCACGTTGAACTGACGCAGGGCGAAGTCGGAGTCGCCGTTGCACTGCTTGGCATCGAAGTTACAGACGGTGCCGGTACCTTCCCAGTCGTTGGAGCCGTTGGACGCCATGGCGAACATGGAGTCTACGTAGAAAGTCTTGCCATCTTTGTTGAAGACTTCCTGACCCAGCTGGACTTCGCCGTAGGTATCATTTTCGTTACCCAGACGACCAACCTTGTTGACGTTGTATTTGACCATGTCCCCGTCACCGGAAACACCGACACCTGAACGGAAGTAGCCGTGGAAATCAACGGCGAAGGCGGCTTGAGAAGCCAGGGCTGCGGTTACTGCTGCAGCGATCGGGAGCCACTTTGCTTTCATTTTCATTTTCCTTATTCCCGCTGAGAGGAGTGTGATCCTGATATTCAAGTTCTTATCACCGGAAAAACGTTTTGGTGATAACCGGGGTCGATTATAGGTACCCAAATTCCCTGCAAACATGAGCTGATTCACAAAACGATGACAAATCGCACGCCACCGGCAGCTACAGCAACAAAAGTTCAATAAATTTTCATTTTTTGGCACCAACCACCCAAAGCAAGCACAAAAAAGAAAAACAATAACCAAAGAAAGCGCTCTCAAACATTAATTTGCGACGAGAGTTAAGTGATAAATCCATGTCGCAGTAGCAAAAACATGACTGAAATCGCTTTCAATGCGGAACTTTTAATTTTTCAATTTGTCGTGGGTGATGATGAATATGGCCAACCGGTTATCATCATTGGCGAGAAAAATAACTAGACGAAAGAGAGGATATATTTGGGGGCTGAGGCGTGACGCCCCAAAAATAAAACACCCCCGTCAGCACACTCACGGAGGTGAATTTATTCTCGGGGAGAAGGGTCTGGCTACAGTCTATTTTCCCAGGTTTTCAACCAGGCCAGCGCTGCCACTTCAGGCTCATCTTCTACCGTCGCATCGATTTCCAGGTGCACAACCAGTGGCTCGGCAGCCAGCTCCTGCAACAGGGCATCCAGCGTTCGCCCCGCTCCGCAGAAGTGTTCATAGCTGCTGTCTCCCATGGCGATGAGGGCATAGCGCCATCCCTTCATATAAGGAGCACGATCGGCCAGGGCACTGGCAAAGGGCTGCAAATTGGGCGGTATATCCCCCTGCCCCGTGGTGGCGGTCACGATGAGCAGAAAGCGGGAGGCATCGATGTCGGTCAGCGCCGCGTCATCGAAGATCTGGCAGACATGGCCATTGGCTTGCAGGTGGTCACAGAGGGTCTCGGCCACCAGCATGGCAGAGCCGTAGACGGTGCCGACCAGGATATCGATCTCGGCCATCAGCGACTCCTCAGGGACAAACAATGGGCCCGGCAAGACCGGGATGGGTAGGAAGAGCCCCCCTGAACGGGCGGGGGGCACGCGATTGCGCAGGCGATATCTCGTTGAGCCATAAGTCATTCCTCTGACGAACCTGGGCTACAGCATGCCACAGCCCGGTCAGAGGCAACAGATGGAAAGAGGCTCAGGCGCCGTAGTCTTGCTCGCTGGCAGGCCAGCCCAGACGGGCGAACAGACCCAGCACCTCGGGGCCCAGGGGCGCCTGGATCCGCATCGGCACCTTGAGCACCGGATGCTCGAAGCTCAGACGGTGCGCGATCAACAGCAGGCGGTCGCACCCGTAGTGCTCGCGAAAGAAGCGGTTGTGCCGACCATCCCCGTGGGTGGTATCACCGACGATGGGGTGGAACAGGTGATCCAGATGGCGGCGCAGCTGGTGCTTGCGCCCCGTCTTGGGAAAGAGGCGGACCAGGCTGTAGCGACTGGTGGGATGCTTCTTGGAGACGGCGAAGGGCAGCTCGACCTGATGCAGACGACGAAACGCGGTCACCGCCTCCTGGGCGGGGCGATCCGGGTCGCTGAAGGCATCGGCAATCTTGTCCAGCTGCTCCTTGAGCGGATAGTCGATGAGCCCCTCTTCGGGGGCCCATCCCCGCACCAGTGCCAGGTACTCCTTGTGGACCTGACGGGCAGCAAAGGCCTCGGTCAGGGTACGGGCCACGGCAGGATCGAGAGCAAACAGCAGCACACCCGAAGTGGGCCTGTCCAGTCGGTGCACGGGGTAGACATGACGACCCCCGATCAGATCCCGGGTCATCTGCATGGCGAAACGGGTCTCGGCCTTGTCGAGCCAACTGCGGTGCACCAGGAGACCGGACGGTTTGTTCACCGCCACCAGCCAGTCATCCTGATAGAGCAGAGTCGGCTGCAAGGCATCCGCTGTCCGGGTCTGCTCGTCCATCATTGTTCGACCACTTTGCCGGAGAGCAGCAGATCGAAACGGGCGATCAGACGAAGCAGGGCCTCGACCTCCACCAGCTCCTCTTTATAGACCTCACTCGCCATGGGATAGAGGGAGACGCTGGTCGGCAGCGGAGCCTGCTGCACCACTAGCTGCTCCATGCGCGGGATCAGCACGAACTGCAGCCATTGATCGAAACTCAGGGTATCGACACAGAACGGCAGCTCGCTTGCCAGCGCCTCGCTCCCCGGATGATCGGCTTGCCAGCGTTCCAGACGTTGCAACTCGGCAGTCAGCTCTCCCAGCAGACCGGCAACCAGCAGATATTGATTCATCTCGCTCACTTCCTCATCGCGGGCCCGGTCTGCGACGGGGCCCCACTCAATACGGCCATCAAAAAGGGGCGCTACTATACACCGACCCCGCAATGGCTGCCATGTTGCCGTCACCTTCATACCCTGCATCACCGCCTCTGGCTATCTGGTGCAGCCCCCTTATAATCGCCCGCATTATCTTCAAGCGGGATCTCTTCATGTCTTCCATCAACACCCTGACCGAGTTTCTGACCCAGGCCGATACCCAGTTCCAGCTGTTCGATCTGGGCCGCCAGGTGCGCCCGCTCCCCAGCGACCTCTTCGTGCGCATCGAGCAGCAGCAGGAGCCCTACCCCTGGCCGTTGCAGCAGCACGCCTGGCTCGGCGTGCACTTCTTCCAGCCGACCGAATCCAGGCACTACCTCTGGTTCCTCAAGTTCGCCCTCGATGAACGCGGCCTGCTCATCTCCAGCGGCCCCAAGCATTTCATGGATCAGGTGGTAGAGACTCTGGGCTACAAGCTCACCGGTGAACTGGACGAAGAGAAGGCCCAGCGTCTGGCGGACAACCCCTACACCTTCCGCCCGGCCGAGGCCAAGATGGCCAGTGTGCACGCCAAGCTGGCCCGCCAGCTGGAACAAGCCCCTTCCGCTTACTACGAGGCCCTTTGCCACTATCTGGCGGCGCCGGGGGAAGAGGGGTGGCAGGCCCTGGGACTGCAAGGGTTTGCAGATCTCGCTGAGCGGCTGCAGGTTGAACACAACCTGGCACTGGTCTGCAAGGCCTTGCCCGTGCTGCCGCAGGCCCCCCTTTACGCCCTGTGCCAGAGCCTGGAGAACGCCCCCCTGCCTCCTGCCCTGCAAGGCGCATTGCTGGAGCGCATCGGCAAGGAGCAGGAGTGCGCCGAGCCAGACCCCGAAACCCTGGCCTATCTGTGCCGGGCACTGGCCTCCTGCCCGGGCAACGGACTGCGCACCAACAAGCTGCTGACCCTGCTGCAAACCCGGCCAAGCCCCTCCCTGCTCCTCGCCATCGCTGGCCGCCTCTGGCCCGATCTGAAACACCCCGAACTGCTCGGCCTGTTTCTGGAGCAGCTCGCCCTGCAACCCACCCAGTTCTTCCACCAGGTATTTGCCGAGCTCGTCACGCTACCGGCATTGCGCAATGATATGCTGGCAAAACTGCGTGACCCCGAACGCAGCGAGGCCCTGGGTCTGGCCATCGGTCGCCTGTTCGCTGCCACCTAGGCCCGACACAACGGCCCTGTTGCCTGAGGTGAACAGGGCCCCACACACATCACAGAAGGAACCCGCTGATGGGAGAAATGCTTGGGATCTTGCTGCTCGGCCTCGTTGGCTGGGCCTTCTGGCAACAGCGCCGCCAGGCGGAGTTGGCTTGGCAATACATGCGCCGCTACTGCCAGCACCACGACCTGCAACTGCTGTCGCTGGCGCGGACACACCGTGCCCTGGGGCACAAGCCCCTGCGCCTGCTCACCTACTACCAGTTCGAGTTCTCCAGCGACGGAGAGAGCCATTATCAGGGGCAGCTCTGCATGCAGGGGCTGCATGTCGCCGGTGTCGAACTGCCACCCCATCGTCTCCCCTCCTAGATTTGAGAGCACGGGGGCTGGCTATACTCTTCCACAGCCCCCTTCCAAGGAGTACCGACATGGAATTGCTCACCCATGACATGGCCGCCCTGTTTGCCCAGCTGGGGCTGGCCAGTGACGACATCAGCCAGCAGCGTTTTATCCGCGACCATCCCATCGATCGCCATACCCAGTTGCCCGACGCGCCGTTCTGGACTCCTTCCCAGGCAGGCTTTCTGCGCGATGCCCTCAGCCACGACGCCGACTGGGCGGAAGCCATCGACCAACTGGACGTGATGCTGCGCCAGGGGACCTGATCCCCGCACTCCCGGCGGCCAGCGTTGGGTAGACGCGGAGCCGCCAATCCCCTCCCTCTCGCCACCCACGCCCTTCGCTCCGCTTTCCTGATGGACAGGCTTTGATTAAGCTCTGTGCCACTATCCACCCGCAGCAAGACGGCCGTGCAGGAGCCAAGATGTCAGCCCAAGAGATCATCCAGATAGCCAACGAACTCAGTGCCAGGGGGATCACCCCCTCTACCGCCATGGTCAAGGCCCGCCTCAGCCATCCCGTGCCCATGGCAGAGCTGCTCAAGGTGTTGAGCCAGTGGAAACAACAACCCCAGCCCGCGTCGACAGCGCCCGCCCCCGCCAGTGCCCCCGAGGCATCCCCCTTGGCCACGGAAAGCGTCACTCTTCAGCAACTGAGCGAACAGCTCGCCCGGCTGGAGCAGAAGGTCGATCACCTCACCGACCTGCTGCTCAACCAGAAGCCGGATTGACCCATCGCCATGTATATCCTCGAACTCACCTTTGAGTGCTACCGCGATACCTCCCTCGGGGAGGCCGAACGGGCCATCGTCCACTACCTCGACATGCTGCGCTATCAGGGTCAGATCCTGGGGCGGGAGTTTCCCACCAGCATGCACGAAGGCTATTTCGTCAGCCGGGTGGTCTGCCCGGAGCAGGATAGCCTGCACCCTGACAACCAGAGCGAGCTGGTCACCCTTGCCGAGCAAGGTCTGCACCAGGCGGGCCTGCTCGCCCCCAAACTCCACCTGCAAGGGGCGGATCTGCTCTCGGACAGTACGGACCCGTGCGCAGAGCAGGGAGAGCGCCCCAGCTGGATGCTGCTCTACACCAGCTTCCTGCACAGTTGCTCTCCCCTGCGCTGCGGCGACCACTTCGCTCCCATCCCGCTCTATCGGCTGCCCGCCGTCGCCAACGGTGACCACAAGCAGATCATCAAGTGGCAGGAAGATTGGGAAGCCTGCGATCAGTTGCAGATGAACGGCTCCATCGCCGAACACGCCGCCCTGCACGAAATCGGCGAGGTGGGCAGCCGCCTTCATCGCCGGGGCAGCGATCTCGCCAGACGGCTGGAGGTCCTGAGCGGCATCCCCACCTATTACTATCTCTACCGGGTAGGTGGCCTGAGCGCAACCGAAGAGCGGGCTCGCCCCTGCCCTGGCTGTGGTGGCCCATGGGCGCTGGCAGCCCCCCTGCACGAGATCTTCGACTTCAGGTGCGAGCCTTGCAGGCTGGTCTCCAACCTCTCCTGGGACTTCAAGGAGTAGGTGCCCACCGCGCACAATGGCGCATTAAAAAGATAGGGCCTTACCAGGTGGCAAGGCCCTCTCTTTTGGAGCATCACTGGGGCAAGGTTTCCAGTCGCGCCAGAAAGGCCGGCAACGAGGAGGCCAGCGTCAGGCGCCGCCCGGAGTCCAGCCACTCCAGCCACACCTGGCCGCTCTCGTTATCGAGGGACACCAGCGTCATCTCGTTGCGGGTAGTGGCAATGAAGAGTGAAGGGGATCGCTTCAACTTGCGCAGCATCAGCAGGTGGCCGATGAGGTTCTCCTTGAGCAGATCCAGATCGGCATCGTTCCACGGCAGGATGAGTTCGATGCGCAGCCCCTTGAAAGAGCAGGGCAGAGGGCGGCTGAACCAGTGGCCAAACAGGGCGATGGCGCTGGGATGCAGGGTCAGCTCCAGGGCGTTCGCCATGGCCGTGAAGTCGGCTGCCTGCTCCCGCTGGAACGGACGCCAGGCTACCCGCTCCTCCCTGGGTTCATCCAGCTCGCAAGGAGAGCGCCAGTCGGCCTCCCAGTCGCACAGGGGCAGCCCCCGCCTTCCTTCGCCATCGCGCTGCCAGCGTAAAAAGAACTGCTCCAGGGCAGACAGGACTTGATCCGACATCGATATTCCCCACAATAGCGGCCTCTGATGGCCGCAAGTACCTGATCGAAAAATCGGGCCATTGCACCATCAAACCCCTTATCAGACAAGCGTGAGCAAACCAGCATGAGCAAACAAGAGAGATACGCCGGCGCCAGTGCGCTGCAAGGCCTGAGCCTGGGGCAGCAGTCCGCCTACATCAGCCAGTACACCCCGAGTCTGCTGCAGCCCGTGCCACGCAGCCTGAACCGCGACGATCTTGGCCTGAGAGGTGAACTGCCGTTCCAGGGGTGCGACGTCTGGACCCTGTATGAACTCTCCTGGCTCAATGCCAAAGGCAAGCCCGTGGTTGCCATCGGGGAGGTCTTTGTGCCTGCTACCAGCCCGAATCTCATCGAGTCCAAGTCGTTCAAGCTTTACCTGAACTCCTTCAACCAGACCCGCTGCGACTCCCTGGAGGCAGTGCAAGCGCTGCTGGTTCAGGACCTGAGTGGCTGCGCTGGTGCCCCGGTGAGCGTCACCCTCTTCACCCTCGACCAGGCCCCCCACCAGATAGCCCAGCTGCCCGGTGAGTGCATCGACAGCCTGGATATCGAGGTGGACGGCTACGAGTTTGACGAGACCCTGCTGCAAGGGGCCGCCGGTCGCGAGATCGTGGAGGAGACCCTGCACAGCCACCTGCTCAAGTCCAACTGCCTGGTGACCAGCCAGCCGGACTGGGGATCCGTGGTGATCCATTATCGCGGCCCGCGTCTCGACCGGGAGAAGCTGTTGCGCTACCTCATCTCGTTCCGCCAGCACAACGAGTTCCACGAGCAGTGCATCGAGCGCATCTTTACCGATCTCAAGCACTTCTGCGCCCCGGAGCAACTGACCGTCCATGCCCGTTACACTCGCCGCGGCGGCCTGGACATCAACCCCTTCCGCAGCGACTGGGAGCCGGTTCCGGCGAACCTGCGCCTCATTCGTCAGTAATCACCGGCGCCGCCATCCTGCGGGCTGCGGCCCGCTGCGCATCACCTCAGTAAACTCTGGACGGGCGGGGGTGGGCTTGGATAACATGCCTGCACCTCCGTGCCGTTCTTAATCCAATGAATCAACTGTTTTTTCTGGCAATGATGATGTCCTCCCTGTCGGCTCCTGATCTGGATCTGGCCAAGGAGCAGTTGTCCATCGACCTGCAGCAGGCCCAGACCCTGGTGCTGACCGATCCCGCCAGATGTGCCCAGATTGCCACCTCCTTCCTCGAACGCACGGCCAACAATCCCAAGCAGATCATCAGCAACCGTCAGGAATACGGCTATCGCGAGCCGATGCTGAACTACGGTACCGCCACCCAGACCACGGGCGCCTATCTGCTCAAGGGGGAGTGTCTGCAGCAGCTAGGGCAGTTCGCCCAGGCACAGGAGTCCTTTGAGCAGGGCATCGCCATGGCCGAGAAAGAGCAGCAGTTCGAGCTGCAGGCCCATGGGCTCTATCTACTGGTTAGAAGCCGCAACCTGCAACAGCATACCCATGGCGCCGCGGCCCCCCTGCTCGACAAACTCGACAAACTGCTGGCCAATCCCGACCTCAAGGAGAGCCAGTTGCAGGTCTACAGCCGCTTGCTGCGCGTCAACGCCAGCATAGAGGAACGGCAATTCGATCTCGCCAAACAGCAGCTGGCCGAGACCCGCAAATGGGCGGATCACGCCAAACAGCCTCTGGCCAGGGCCTGGACCAGCGCCGTGGGCGGGGATCTCTATCAGGCTCTGGGTCAGCCCCAGCTTGCACTGGGGGAGTACATCGAAGCACAACAGCAAGCCAAGCCCCTGCAGGATCCCCTCTTCCTCGGCCTGCTCTCGAACCAGATGGTCAGCCTCTATCAGGAAGAGCAGGAGCCACAAAAAGCGCTGCAATACGCCAGCGAGGCGGCCAACTATTTTCATGCCCTCGGCAATTCCTCCATGCTGAGCGACGCCCTGATCGTGCTCGCCCGTCTCAACCGGGATCAGGGCGAGATGAACATGGCGCTGGTCTATTTCTTCAATGCCCTCGACCTGCTGGACGAGAGCAGCAACCGTACCCGCATCGCCCATCTCAAGTTCGAGATAGGCAAGACCTACCTGCAGACCGGCAATCTCAACCTGGCGCGAAACTACCTGAACGCCGCACGCCAGTCCCATGAGCTGGGGGATGACAAGGAGTCGCTCATCGACACCCTTCTGTTGCTGGGAGAGCTGCACCTCAAGCAGCAGGAGGCGGGCATCGCCATCCTGCAGTTGGAGAACGCTCTCACCCTGGCCAACCGGATTGGGGACATCCGGCGCCAATTCGAGATCTTCCGCCTGCTCTCCGTCGCCTATGAGCAGAAGGGTTACCTCCAGCAGGCCCTGGAGAGCTACAAGAATTACCACCAGCGCAGCGAACTGGTGCGCCAGCAACAGCTGGCGCTGGAGCAGGAGGCGGTGCGCGACAACTACGCCCAGGTGGAGCGTGTGCAACAGGTCAAGGAGCTGGAACAGCAACTCGACGTCAGCCAGCACCAGCAGGAGCGATACCTCTGGACCAGCGTCAGCACCGGGCTGCTGCTGGCACTCTTCATCTATTTGTTCTTCACCCTCTGGCTGAAACTGCGGGTCGCGCGCCTTCATGCCAAACAGCTTGGAGAGGCCCTGCTGGTAGAGCCGCGCAGCGGCCTGGCCAACTGGCAGCGACTGATGAGCCGCTGGCCTCGGGAGATGGCCAAGCGCCAGCAAAAATCCGAGCGCTGGTACCTGAGCGAACGCCCCACCAGCGAATTTGACGACAAGCTGCACTACCTGCTGTTCCGGGTTCCCTTCCTGATCAACAGCCTGGAGCAGCACGGCTATCAGGTCAGCCGCGAGATAGAGCAGGCCTTCGGCCGTTACGTCAACGAACTGACTCCGCAGGATGGCCGCATCTACGACCTGCGCGAAGGCCACCTGCTCTATGTGGTGCCCCAGCGCCACGTGGCCCAGTTGCATCAGCTGGCCCAGACCCTGCTCGACACCCTGGCAGCCTTCCCCTGCGAGCACCCGCTGGACAGGCGCATCAGCCTCGGCATCGTCAGCCATCCTTTCCTGCCCAAGGCGGCCATGGCCCTCGATCACCACGGCCTGTTCGATCTCTGCTACCTGGCCCTCTCGGGTGCCATTCAGCTCAGCGAAAAATGCCAGCAGAGCGTCTGGCTTGAGCTGGCCGCCATCGATTGCCAGCAGGCCGCATTTTTTAACGGAGATGTGTGGCAATGCTGCTTGATGGCAATTGACAAGGGACTGGTAAAAGTAAATTCTTCTCATGAAAAGCAATGGGTTAACTGGCTTGCGCTTTCACGGACGAAGGTTGCGGACAATCCGTGACAAAAAGGTACTCAACGGGGTCTTTGATTGGCTTTCTGTTGCTGGACGAAACAAAAACGATAATGACAACAGGGCGACCTGAAGAATGAATGATATGGCTGCCGTAACAGGACAACTGGCAAGACTCAGGGAATCCCTCCAGCAGAAACAGCAGGAGCTTGACGGCATGGCGAGCTTCTCCGATGCCGAACGCACCCGCAGTATCCAGTTCATCGGCAAGTTGATGCAAGCCTGTCGCGGCCACGATCGCGAGCTCGACAACCGGCTCGCCAAGCTCAAGCAGAAACTTGAAGGCAACCCTCCTCTTACCTCCATCGATACCGATCTGAACGCCATCGAGAAGCTGTTGCAACAGCACAGCCACACCATGGAAGAGTCCATCAGCCTGACCCGGGCAGCCATCGATCTCGGCAGCAAACAGCTCAAAACCATCAAGGGGTTTCCGGAAGATACCCGCCGCGCCCTCAAGGAGTTTCTCGCCAGCCCGGAGAGTTATGGCATCGGCGATCACCAGAAAAAGGTGATCCGGCTGCTGGAGTTCTACCAGCAGGCGATCAAGATCCAGCTGCTGCCGCGCAAGCCGCTGATCCCCCCTTCGGTGGAGATCCCCACCGAGCTCTCCAGCCCGGCCCCTACCGACTCCTTTGACATCAAGGCACATGCCCAGATTTCAGACGAGTTGCAGCGTCTCATCACCGAGCTCGACTTTGCCGGCGCCGTGGGCGAGAGCCTCGCAGACATCCGCCGCCAGTTGCTCGGGGGCATCACCCCTGCCCTGCTGGCCGAAGTCTGCCTGCAGATCATCGAACTCATCATCGAGGGTACCCGGGAAGAGCGCAAAGCCTCCCAGGCGTTTCTCAGCACCCTGAACGAGAGCCTCTCCTCGGTCCATTACAGCTTTACCGAATCCCTGGATGAAGGGCGGGCGCTGCAAAATGCCGCCCATCTCAGCGGACAGGCGCTGGAGCGGGAACTCGCCGCCATCGATCGCGCCATGGCAGCCCATGACTCGCCACAGATACTCAGGGGCGCCATTTCTGGGCATCTGGACACTATCCGCCGGCTGCAGCAGGAGCGGGAGGAGATGGCCAACCGCGAGCGCCACCTGCTCACCCACCTCTCCAACATGGAAGCCAAGCTCAGGTTGATGAAGGACGAGACCGCCGAGTACAAGAAGCGGCTCACCATCCAGAAACACAAGCTCTTCCTCGACAGCCTGACCCAGGTACACAACCGGGCGGCCCTGGACGAGCGGCTCGAGCTCGAATACAAACGCTGGTTACGCTATGGCACCCCCCTGTGCCTGGCCATCATCGACATCGACCACTTCAAGCACATCAATGACAACTACGGCCACATGGCCGGCGACAAGGCATTGAAGGTGGTTGCCAAGGCCCTGCAGAACGCCTTGCGCGACACCGACTTCATCGCCCGCTTTGGCGGTGAGGAGTTCGTGGTCTTGCTGCCGAACATCAATCCGGACAAGTACCAGAAGCCGCTGGAGAACCTGCGTCAGACCATCAAGAGCATCCCGTTCCGCTTTCGCGATGCCAGGGTCGAGATCACCATCTCCATCGGTGCCACCCTGTTTCGGACCGGCGACCATACCACGGATGCGTTCGAGCGTGCCGACAAGGCGCTTTACAGTTCCAAGCACTCCGGCCGGGATCAGGTCAATCTCGCCTGAATCCGCTTTGAGGGGCGGCTAAAAAAGCGGCAAACGCACAGTCCCCCTATTCCCCTGCCCACCCCCTTGCCTCTACTATCGAACCCGAGGGATGCCAAAGCATCCCGTTTTCTCCCCAGGGAAAGCACAACGATAACAAGCGAGTGAAAGGGGAAATTATGATTACACACATCAATCCCGTGGGCAGCATGGACCTGCTGTCCCAGCTCGAGGTGGATCGCCTCAAGCAGACGGCCTCCAGCGATATCTATCAACTGTTTCGCAACTGCTCGCTGGCGGTCCTCAACTCCGGCAGCCATACCGACAGTTCCAAAGAGATACTGGAACGTTTCAAATCCTTCGATATTCACGTGATCCGGCGCGAGCGCGGGGTCAAGCTCGAGCTGTTCAACGCCCCCGAGCACGCCTTCGTCGACGGCGAGATCATCCGCGGCATCCAGGAGCACCTGTTCTCCGTGCTGCGAGACATTCTCTATGTGTCGACCCAGCTCGAGTCCAATCGTCTGGTCAACCTGACCAGCTCCACCCATATCTCCAACGTGGTGTTCGCCATCCTGCGCAACGCCAAGGCGATCCTGCCCGGCGCCGACCCCAACCTGGTGGTCTGCTGGGGCGGCCACTCCATCAACGAGGTGGAATACCAGTACACCCGGGCAGTGGGTAGCGAGCTGGGTCTGCGCGAGCTCAACATCTGTACCGGCTGCGGTCCGGGTGCCATGGAGGGCCCCATGAAAGGGGCCGCCGTCGGCCACGCCAAGCAGCGGGTGCGCAACGGCCGTTACATCGGTCTCACCGAGCCTTCCATCATCGCCGCCGAACCGCCGAACCCCATCGTCAACGAGCTGGTGATCCTGCCGGACATCGAGAAGCGGCTGGAAGCCTTCGTGCGCCTGGGTCACGGCATCATCATCTTCCCGGGCGGGGTCGGAACTGCCGAGGAGCTGCTCTACCTGCTCGGCATCATGATGCACCCGGCCAACGATCGCCAACCCATCCCCATCGTGCTGACCGGCCCGAAAGAGAGCGCCGACTACTTCCGCGCCATCGACGACTTCGTCAAGGCGACCCTGGGGGAAGCCGCCACCAGTCTCTACCGGATCATCATCGGCGATGCGCCCGAGGTGGCCCGCGTGATGAAGGAGGCGATGCCGAAGATCCGCGAATACCGCAAGTCGGTGGGAGATGCCTACTCCTTCAACTGGTCCCTGCGGATCGAGCCCGAGTTCCAGCTGCCGTTCGAGCCGGATCACGCCAGCATGGCCAGCCTGGATCTGCATCGCAACCAGCCGCCCCAGCTGCTGGCAGCCAACCTGCGCCGCGCCTTCTCAGGTATCGTCGCAGGCAACGTCAAGGAAGGGGGCATCAGGGCCATCGAGAAGAAGGGTCCCTTCAAGCTGCACGGCGACAAGGAGCTGATGCACCTGATGGACAGGTTGCTGGAGAGCTTCGTCAAGCAGCAGCGCATGAAGCTGCCGGGCAGCCAGTACGTTCCCTGCTATGAGATAGTCAAATAGCCGGGACACCACAATGCACCGGAGGGGCCCATGGGCCCCTCTTTCATTGACTGGTCTTCTACGGGGTTAGCAGGAGACGCCACCATTGTTACAATGGCACTCCCCGACGCCCGGAGTGCCCCATGCCACACCTGCTCATCATCGATGCCCTCAACCTCATCCGCCGACTGCACGCGGTGCAGAGCCAGCAGGGACTGACCCCGGCCCAGGCCCTGCTCGCCACCCGAGCCAACCTCATCAAC
This sequence comes from Aeromonas sp. 62-46, assembly GCF_001898585.1. NCBI lineage: Bacteria > Pseudomonadati > Pseudomonadota > Gammaproteobacteria > Aeromonadales > Aeromonadaceae > Aeromonas > Aeromonas sp. 62-46. Next base: position 106,942 of record NZ_MKUI01000015.1, read on the forward strand.
ACCTGCAAGCAGCTCCTGGCAGCCAGCGAGCCGACCCACGCCATCGCGGTCTTTGACGGTGAGGTCCACAGCTGGCGCAAGACGCTCTATCCCCCCTACAAGGAGGGCCGCACCCCCATGCCGGATGAGCTGAGGGAAGGGCTTGCCGACCTGCAGGACGCCTTCTGGGAGTGCGGTGTGGATGCCCTGCTCTCCCAGACCGACGAGGCGGACGATCTCATCGCCACCCTGGCAAGCGGCATTGCCCAGCACGGCGCCAGCGCCACCATCATCTCCACCGACAAGGGGTTCTGCCAGCTCATCTGCCCGCAGATCCGGGTGCGGGATTACTTCAACAAACGCTGGCTGGATGCCGCCTTCGTCCAGCAGCAGTACGGCGTTACACCGGCCCAGCTTGTGGACTTCTGGGCCCTGACCGGTATCGGCGGCTCCAACATCAAGGGGGTGCCCGGCATCGGCCCCAAGACCGCCACCCAGTTGCTGCAGCAATACGGGGACCTGGCTGCCATGCTGGAGGCCTGTGAGCGGGAGGAGGCCACCAGGCCCCTGCTCAAGCTGCGCCAGCACCGGGAAGAGGCCCTGCTGGCCCAACGCCTGGTCCGGCTGCAGCACGATATCCCGCTCGGGTTCAACCTGCGGGAGATCCGCTACCCTCCCGTCCCTGATGCCGGGGCGTGATCCCCAGCACACCATTTCCCAAGACAGGCCGTACCTGTTGACATAAATGGGTAAAATGTAAAGAAACATGGAGGGTGTGGTGCAAAAATGGTATAAAGCCGACGAATCCTCCCCCTCTGTTCCCTAGAAGTGGATACGCCTCATGTCAAAAAGAAAGATTACCGTCATCCCGGGCGACGGCATCGGCCCCAGCATCATCGAATCCGCCATCCAGATCCTGACCCACGCGGGTTGTGACTTCGACTACGAATACGCAGACGCCGGTCTGGTAGCCCTGGAAAAACATGGCGAGCTGCTGCCCCAGGCCACCCTCGACCTGATCGAGAAGAACAAGGTCAGCCTGAAAGGCCCGCTCACCACTCCGGTCGGCGGCGGCTTCACCTCCATCAACGTCTCCCTGCGCAAGAAGTTCAATCTCTACGCCAACGTGCGCCCCGTCCTCTCCTTCAAGGGCACCAAGAGCCGTTACGACAACATCGACATCATCACGGTGCGCGAGAACACCGAAGGCATGTACTCCGGTGCCGGCCAGAAGCGCAGCGATGACAACCAGAGCGCCGAGGCGATGAGCATCATCACCCGGGAAGGGGCCGAGCGCATCGTCACCTTCGCCTTCGAGCTGGCGCGCCAGGAAGGACGCAAGAAGGTCACCATCATCCACAAGGCCAACATCCTCAAGTCCACCTCCGGCCTGTTCCTGGAAGTGGCCCGTCAGGTCGCGGCCCGCTACCCGGACATCCAGAACGAGGAGATGATCGTCGACGCCGCCTGCATGAACCTGGTGATGTACCCGGAGCGCTTCGATGTGATGGTCACCACCAACCTGTTCGGCGACATTCTCTCGGATCTCTGTGCCGGTCTGGTGGGGGGGCTGGGCATGGCGCCGGGCGCCAACATCGGTGAAGGGGCCGCCATCTTCGAAGCGGTACACGGCTCTGCGCCGGACATCGCCGGCAAGAACATCGCCAACCCCACCTCGGTGATCCTCGCCTCCATCCAGATGCTGGAATATCTCGGCATGCAGGACAAGGCGGAGCGCATTCGCGAGGCCGTGCGGGCGACCATCGAGTCCGGTGATCGGGTGACCCGTGACCTGGGGGGCACAGCGTCCACCAGCGAATTCACCCAGGCCATCATCGACCGTCTATAAATAGAATCCAACCATATGATTTTAAAAGGGAGCTTCGGCTCCCTTTGTTTTATGCCAACGCCTCCCTACCTCCCTCGCCAGATGAATACTATGTTGATATGAGGGATAAGGAGATCCACCATGCGTGCTACTTTCATCTTGCTGATTGTCAGCAGCAGTGCCACGGCATTAGACAGGCCAGTCGACAATGCCTGGTTGACGCCGCCCCCCCAGCACGAGGCGCCAGCCAAGCAGACCTGGCAATCCACCCTGGATACCAACGATCTGCTCAAACAGCCCAAGCCGCTCTCCCTGGGGGTGGATATCACCACCGACAGCAACGGTAATCGGCAGATCACCCCCTATCAGAAACTGAACCTCACGGCAGAGAAGAGCGTCAGCCTCTCCTTCGAAAAGCAAAAGCCCAGAATCAAGTTCAACGCTGGCGGCATCAACACCTCGGTCAAGCTTCGCGGGGATGGCGTCAAGATGCAGTTCAACCCCAGTGACAAGACCATTCCCCTGCAAATTGAGCTGAAGATCACCGACGACGAGTCCATGATGCGTCTGGACTACCGCTTCTGATGGCCCAGACACAAAAAAACCGGACGTCACCGTCCGGTTTTTTCATGCCCTGTTCCCGATGCTGCTTCAGGACTTGGGGGACAGCTTGGAGACCCAGAACTTGTTGTAGACGTGCACCGTGATCTCTTCGCGATCGTGATAGAGCTGTTTGGCCTGAATGATGAAACCGCCATCGATCTCTGCCAGCAGTCCGCGCAGCACCTCGATGTTGTGTACCGCCTCGGCGTAGCGCTTCTTCATCGGCAGCTTGAGGTTGAACATGGCTTCCTGACAGTCGTTCTCCCTGAACCAGTCGGCCACCATGTGGGTCACTCGCGCCGGCTTGTCCACCATGTCGCACACCAGCCAGTAGGTATTCTTCTTGCTCGGCCGCCACACGAAACCATCGTCACGGATGTGCTTCACCTGGCCTGTGTCCATCAGGGATTGGGCCATCATGCCGTTGTCCACCGCCGTCACCATCATGCCACGACGCACCAGCTGATAGGTCCAGCCACCCGGGCAGGCGCCAAGATCCACGGCCTTCAGGCCGGAGCACAGGCGCAAGTCCCACTCTTCCTTCGGCACGAAGACGTAGAACGCCTCTTCCAGCTTGAGGCTGGAGCGGCTCGGGGCATCGGCCGGGAAGCGCAGGCGCGGGATCCCCATGTGGAAGGCAGAGTTGTTGAAGGAGTAGGAGTACCCCAGCATCAGGTGGTCATTGGCCAGGAAGAAGGCGTGGAACACGGGACGGTTCGGGGTCTCCTTCTTGGTCAGGATCTCGTTGCTGCGCAGCGCCTGGCGAAGCGGCACGGTGAACTTGCGGCAGAAGGCGGAGAGCTCCTTCGCCTCGTTGGTATCGGCCGTCTCCACCCGCAGATCACCGCAAATGGCGTAACCGCTCGCCGCCTCCAGGATGGGAGAGACCCGATCGCTTATTTCCAGATCTTTCAGCTCGTGGGTCACCACCAGCATCTGGCGAATGAAGATGAGCTCGCGGAACGGCAGCTTGCGCGCCAGCAGATCGGCCTGCTCCTCGTCATACAACTCGAAGATCACATAGCCGCTGTCGTCCTTGACCCGGGCAAAGCCGTAGCACTGCATGTTGCCGGCACGCTCGGTGATCTCTGCCGCCGCCTCTTTCTCAAAACCCGGGCGGCAATAAAGCAGCAGATTATTCATTCTTTCCTCCAAGACGACAGCCGGCCCACATCAGAGCCGCCCATCCCAACATAAAACAGAGGCCACCGGCCGGGGTGATGAGCCCCAGCCCCTTGCTGCCAAGCAGCACCATGGCGTAAATACTGCCGGAGAATCCCAGGATCCCCAGCACAAAGACGGCGCCCGCGAAGGTGATCACCTTGCCGCGCACGCCGCACAGCCCCAGCACCAGCAGGGCCAGGGCGTGGAAAAACTGGTATTGCACGGCGGTGTTGAACGCCGCCAGCAACGAAGGAGCAATGCCGGTCGCCGCCAGCCCATGAGCGCCGTAGGCCCCGAGCATGGTGGCCGTCAGGCCGAAGAAGCCCGCCAGCACCAGCCAATGTCGTTGGATCTGCATCTTCTCTCCTTGCACGCTTCTTCTCTCGACCCGCTCGAGATCGTCAGGAGCGGCCCACCGCCGCGATAAAATCCTTGATCCGCTCCGCAGCCAGTCGCAGGTTCTCCTGCTCGCTCATGCCGCTCGCCTTTCTCGGTTTGAAACCATGATCCCCGTCGGTCAGCCAGTGGACCGATACGGCGGGTGAGAAGGGGAAATCGGCCAGCTCGGCGCGGGAACCGAAGGTATCGCGCTCCCCCTGCAGCAGCAGCGTGGGCGTCGTGATCAGCTTGAGCACCTCGCCCCGCCATGCGTCGGGCTTGGCCGGGGGGTGGAAAGGATACCCGAGAACGATCAATCCTGCAGCATCCATCTCGTCATCCCCCTCGCAAAACAGCTCGGCCGCCATCCTCCCCCCCATGGACTTGCCCGCCAGAAACAGCCGGGGATGGGCAAACTGACGCACCATCTCGCGCCAGTGAGCCAGCAGCACGGGTTGTCTGTCCGGCGGCCTGCGTTTGCCGTCCTGAGCCCGTTTGGTCATATAGGGGAAGTTGAAGCGCACCACCTCGATATCCGGCCCCGCCAGCAGTCGCGACAACTCGGCCAGGAAGCTGTGCTCCATGCCCGCCCCCGCGCCGTGGGCCAGCAGAATGCGAACGGGGGCGTCACTCGCCCCCTCTCTTGTCAGGTCAGTCACCAGGTCAACTCCTCAGGCATCGGCAAGGCGGGCACGCCTGCGGGCCTCTTCCTGCTCCACCAGTTCCAGCATCCAGTCGCGAAAAGCCACTATCTTGCCCTGATCGGACTGCTGCTCCTGACACACCAGATAGAAAGCGTTCTTGCTCACCAGCACCTGTTCGAACGGGCAGATGAGACGACCCGCCTCGATCTCCGGCTGGGCCAGCACGCTGTGGCCGAGCGCCACTCCCTGACCGTGGATCGCCGCCTGGATCACCATGGTGGAGTGGCTGAAGATGGGTCCCTGGTTGACGTTGGGCGCGTCGATGTCGAGCTGGCGGAACCAGGCCTTCCAGTCGCGCCGGGAGGTGTCGTGCAGCAGGGTGTGGCGGGTCAGATCGTCCGGGGTGCGCAGGGGCTTGGGGCCGGTCAGCAACAGGGGCGAGCAGACCGGGATCAGATATTCGGTGTGCAGCTTGTCCGAACGAAGACCCGGCCAGTTGCCGCGGCCGTAGTAGATGGCCACGTCCACATCGTCGGTCAGCGACCCCTCGTCCATGTCCACCGCCTTGATCCGCACATCGATGTCCGGGTGGCGTTCGCTGAACTTGACCAGGCGGGGCACCAGCCACTGGATGGCGAAGCTCGGCTGCAGGGAGACGGTGAGCGCCCCCTTGGCGCTGCGGGCCAGCAGCTTGTCGGTCGCCTCGGAGATGGAGGCAAAGATGTCCTTGATGTCGAGGAAGTAGCTCTGCCCCTCCTCGGTCAGTAGCAGGGAGCGATTCTTGCGGCGAAAGAGCTTGATGCCGAGATACTCCTCCAGCGCCTTGATCTGGTGGCTGATGGCTGCCTGGGTCACGAACAGCTCTTCTGCTGCGCGGGTAAAGCTCAAGTGACGAGCCGCGGCTTCAAACGCTTTCAGTGCATTGAGCGGAGGTAAACGACGAGACATGGAATCGGCCGACGATGAATTTTTCTAATGGGGCGCATTATAAATTGTCGGTTGCGGGTCGACCAGTGAATAAACATAATTCGCCACGCAATTCGTTGTCATATGGCTCACACCTTCTCTTCCATGTTGGTTTACATGTGGTTTTTGTGAGTGAGTCGACAGTGATTGTGGTGTTGTGTTTCTTCCTCTGCGGGAAGAAGGGCTAAATCAGGTCGATTTAACCCAGTCTGTCATCTGAATGTGTTTGGCGCCTCCGGTTGGATGGCGCCTTTTTTCTTATCCTCCCCTACACCCGGAACTGGCCCACTAGTTGCTGCTGCTTGTCCGCCAGTTGCGACAGCTCGCGCCCGTTGTCGGCGGAGGTCGCCGCTTCCGCCCGAATGGTATGGCTCACATCGCGAATGTTGCTGACGTTGCGATTGATCTCGTCCGCCACTCCGCTCTGCTCCTGCGCGGCCCTCGCGATCTGCTCGTTCATCTGGTGGATGGTGCCGACAGCCTGGATGATCTGCTCCAGCACGCTGACCGATAGTTCCACCTTGGTGAGGGTCAGATCCGCCTGGTGATGGCCGGTCAGGATCGCCTTCACCACCGCCTCCGTCCCCGACTGCAACTGGCCGATGAGGTTCTGGATCTCGACGATGGCGTTCTGGGTTCTGCCCGCCAGGTTGCGCACCTCGTCGGCGACCACCGCAAAACCGCGCCCCTGCTCACCGGCTCGGGCCGCCTCGATGGCCGCGTTCAAGGCCAGCAGGTTGGTCTGCTCGGCAATCCCCTGGATCACCACCAGGATGTCGTTGATGTTGTCGCTGTTGGCGGAGAGGTGCTCCACCACTGGTTTGGCATCGCTTATCACCGTCATCAGTCTGGACATGGCCTCCTGGGTCTGCGCCACCACGGACTTGCCCTCCTGGGCCGCCGTGTCGGCCTCATCGGCCGCCGCCACCGCCGCATTGGCATTGCCGGCGACCTGCAGGGCGGTAGCGCTCAACTCTTCAAACGCGGTCGCCACCAGATCCACCTCCTGATACTGGGACTGCATGCCGGCGCTGGTACGGGCTGCCCCTTGCGCCGCCAGGGCCGCACTGGCCCGAGTGCCCGCAACGGTGTCGATCACCTGGCTGATGGTGGATTGCAGCTTGTCCAGGAACTTGTTGAACCACTTGGCCAGCTCGCCTATCTCGTCATCCCTGCGCAGATCGATGCGCTGGGTGAGATCCCCCTCCCCGCTGGCGATGTCCTTGAGGCGTGCCACCACGGCGCGGATGGGCGCCACGATGCGCTGGGCCATCAGCCAGATGCAGAGCAGGGCGAGCGCCGAAATCCCGCCACCTATCGTGAGCTGGGTTGCCACGCTGCGCTGGGCCTGATCCTCAAGCTCCCCTTGCAGTTGCAGGGCCGAGGCGAGCACCACGGCGCGGGGCAGCTCGATATAGATGCCCCACTTGCGATCCGTACCGCGCATGCTGACCGGTACGAAGGTCTGCAACAGTGCGCCATCCGGGCTCCAGCGCGTCACCACATCTCCCTTGGTCAGCCACCCCTTGAGATCTTGCGCCAGCCCTTGCTGCTCCAGCAGATTGCCAAGGGCGACCGGGACCCCTTCCACGCCGGCCACCCGCCCTTCACTGCTGAGCAGAAGCACCTTGCCCTGCCCCTTGTAGAGGGTCCGGCCCATCTCTTCCACCAGGCTCTGCAGGGTCCCCAGGGAGATGTCGACCCCCACCATGCCAAGCAGGGAGCCCTGGTCCAGCAGCGGCACGGTTACCGAGGTCATCAACACCTGCTGGGTCCCCACCTCGTCCACATAGGGTTCGAGCAGACAGAGCGCCTTGCTGCGGATGCTGCAACTGTACCAGTCGTTCTCAAGGCCGCCGTGTCCGGAGGGCTTGTCGTTGGCCAGCATCGCCTCGTCCATCACCTCCAGGCTGACCTTGCCGTCGACCCTGGCCCAATAGCTGGAAAAACGCCCCTTGTCGTTGGCGCCGAGCGCCGTCGACCCCTGATAGTTGTCATCCTCCCCGTCGAGCTGGTTGGGTTCGAATACCGCATAGACACCGAGCAGGTTCGCTGACGACTCCGCCGCATCCTGCAACTGCTGGTTGACGGCATTGCGCAGCGCCTCGGAGTGAACGAAGTTGTCGGCCGCGTTCTTGCGCTGGAACAAGATGCCCTCGGCAAGCAGGGTAGCCCTGAAGTAAGCCTCATCGAGGTAGCTGGTCACCCGGGCTGCCTGGGTCGCCCCCATGGCCTGCATCCAGTTTTCTGCCGCGTGCTGCCCCTCCAGGGTGGTGGAGGTGAGCACCTGCTCCTGCATGCGGGCCGCGTTGAAAAGAGAAGAAGCCACCAGCGCGACGGCACTGACCAGCAGACAGCAACCGGCGATCAGGGTGATCCGTCCCTGAACAGAAAGAGAACTCATGCCACTATTTCCTAACGTCTACAGATGTGAACACTGTATCGGTTTTGGATACAAAAACTTAACTAAATCAGCAGAGATCCAGGCTTAATTGATTGATTTCACCCGCTCCGGGCAAACCAACGACCAGACCGAGCAGGCGAATGGGCTTTCCTTGAGCCCGTTGCAGTCCCTCGTGCAGCAGATCGTGGAAACGTGCCGCCTGATAACTCCCCTTGCGATAGACGGTGGTCTGGTGAAAATCGGCAAACTTCAGCTTGATCCCCTGCCCCATCAGCATCTCCGCAGGGCAGGCCTTGGCAAAACGCTGCTCCAGCTCGGGAATGAGCCGGCTGAGCACCTGCCAGCAGGCGTCCTCGTCCAGCACATCGCTGGCGAGCGTCGTCTCTACGCCGATGCTCTTGCGTACCCGCCGGGCCTGCACCGGCTGATCATCATGTCCCCAGATGCGGCCGGCCAGCATCTCCCCGAGCTTGCCGAAACGGGCGATCAGCTCCTCGTTGCCGAGCTGGCGGGCATCTTCGCAGGAGTAGAGCCCGAGGGACTCCAGCCGCTCTGCCGTCTTGCGGCCAATGCCGGGCAGCTTGCCAAGGGGGAGCTGGCGCACGAACTCGTCCACCTCCTGGGGGCGGATGACGAACAGGCCGTCAGGCTTGCGCTGCTCGGAGGCGAGCTTGGCCAGAAACTTGTTCGGCGCCACACCGGCCGAGGCCGTCAGCCCAAGCTCGGCGCTGATGGCGGCGCGGATCTCCGCCGCCATCAGGGTGGCGCTGCCACCGCAGCGGGGACTCTGGGTCACGTCGAGATAGGCTTCATCGAGGGAGAGCGGCTCCACCTGCTCGGTGTAGCGCAGGAAGATGGCGCGCAACTGGCGCGAAGTTTCTTTGTAGACGGCCATCCGCCCGGGGATCAGCACCAATGGCGGACAGAGCTTTCTGGCCAGGGCGCTCGGCATGGCAGAGCGCACCCCGAAGCGGCGCGCCACGTAGTTGCAGGTGGAGATGACCCCGCGTCGGTCGGCGGCGCCACCGATGGCGAGCGGCACCTCCCTGAGGGCCGGGTTGTCCCGCATCTCCACCGCGGCGAAGAAGCAGTCCATGTCGATGTGAATGATCTTGCGCATGGCCGTGTCTGTTGCTGTGTCGACAGCCTCCCGAACAGATCATAGGGATAGACCCTGGGCATCCGGCGAGGAGGCGTGTCGAACGACAAAAATACTGTATGGATAACCAGTTGAACGTTCCATGCTACCCCAAGCCTGTCATTTCTGCCAGCGCGCCAGCGCGGGCTAGGGCATAGACTCTCAGGGCTCCCATTTGCGGGGGCTGGGAGGTGCAGGATGAGAAGATTCTGGCCGCTGCTGGGCCTGCTGCTGCCGCTGACGGGCACGAGCAAGGATCACCCGACTGCGGAGTGCAACTGGCTCTATCAGCGCATCGCCGCCTTGGAAAAAGCCATACAGCAAGGGGATAAACTGGGCACCAGGGAGGAGCTGGCAAAGCGAAAGAAAGAGTTCAAGGCAAAGGCATGCAGCCAATATGACTACTGACCCCATGCCACATAAAAAACGAGCCGACCCAGGGGTCGGCTCGCTTCGTTGCAAGGCTGCCTTCAGAGCGATATCCGCCGTTAGATGATGCGGTTGTCCACCAGCATCTTGCGACGGGCCTCTTCCTTGGCCATCTTCTTCTTGCGGTTGTCGCAAGGCTCGGGGCAGTCGCACTCCTTCTCGATCCCGATGGAACCCAGGCCGCCACAGGAGCCGGAGATGGACTTGCGCTGGAAAATGTAGCCGATGGCCATGGCCACCACGACCATCAGAAACACCCCGAAGGTGATCAGAAAGATCTGCATGTAGTTACCCCTTACTTCTTGACCAGATATGGTTTGAAGGCATCCGAATAAGCCTCTTCGAACCCGTCATCCGTCTTGGTGATGGTGAAGATGGCCAGCCCCCGTTCCTTGGCATAGGCCAGGCTCTTCTCCGGCCCCATGACCATGAACACGGTCGCCAACCCGTCTGCAGTCATGCAGGAGGGGTGGATGACGGTCACCGACACCAGGCGGTGCTGGATGGGCTTGCCCGTCAGCGGATCCATGGTGTGGGAGAAGCGCTTGCCGTCCAGCTCGTAATAGTTGCGGTACTCGCCCGAGGTGGCCACCCCGTTGTCACCGGGCAGGATCACCTCCTGTACTGAACCGGCATTGACGGTCGGCTTCTCGATGGCGACACGCCAGGGATGCCCCTTGCCGTTGACACCGTTGATGCGCAGCTCGCCGCCTATCTCCACCAGATAGTTGCGCGCCCCCTGGGACTCCAGGTACTCGGCCACCTTGTCTACGCCAAACCCCTTGGCAATGGCGGAGAGATCCACGTAGAGGTCCGGGATGTCCTTTTGCAGGGTATCGGCATCGGCAGAGGTTATCACATGCAGATTGCCAAGGCCCGTCTTCTGCCGGGTCTGGGCGATCAGCTCGTCGGACGGCACCTTGGTCGGTCTGGCATCCGGCCCAAAGCCCCACAGATTGACCAGAGGACCGACGGTGACGTCCAGCGCCCCGCGGCTCTCGCGGCCAATGTGAATGGCCTCGGTCACCACCCGCGCGGTATCGCGGGAAACCACCACAGGGGTATTGCTCTTGTGCTGGTTGAAGCGTGACAGCTCGGAATCCGGGCGATAGGTCGACATCTGATCGTTGACCCGCTCCAGCAAGACGTCGACCTCGGCTTGCAGCCTGGCGGCATCCTGAACGGCGCTATCTGCCACCTTGATGGAGTAGTAGGTACCCATGGTGCTGCCGGTGATGTGGATCTCCGGCTTCGATTGGACCGTTTCCTGACCGCACCCAGTCAAGAAAAAGGCTAGCCCGAAGGCTAGCCAGGTCTTTACAACGCTGTGCATGGATTAACCACCGAAGTCATCCAGCAGGATGTTCTCGTCTTCAACACCGAGGTTCTTCAGCATGTTGATGACGGCGGCGTTCATCACGGGAGGCCCGCACATGTAGAACTCGCAATCCTCAGGCGCCTCGTGGTTCTTGAGGTAGTTCTCGAACAACACGTTGTGGATGAAGCCGGTGTAGCCATCCCAGTTGTCTTCCGGTTGCGGATCGGACAGGGCGACGTGCCACTGGAAGTTGTCGTTCTCGGCCTGCAGCATGTCGAAGTCTTCGACATAGAACATCTCGCGCTTGGAACGGGCACCGTACCAGAAGCTCATCTTGCGCTTGGTCTTCAGACGGCGCAGCTGGTCGAAGATGTGGGAGCGCATCGGCGCCATACCCGCACCACCACCGACGAACACCATTTCGGCGTCGGTGTCCTTGGCGAAGAACTCGCCGAACGGACCGGAGATGGTCACCTTGTCACCGGCCTTCAGGCTGAAGATGTAGGAAGACATCTGGCCGGGAGGGGCAGTCCAGTTGCTGGGCGGCGGAGTTGCGATCCGCACGTTCAGCATGATGATGCCGAACTCTTCCGGATAGTTCGCCATGGAGTAGGCACGGATGATCGGCTCGTTGACCTTGGACTCCAGCTCGAAGATCTTGAAGCGATCCCAGTCGCCACGATACTCCTCGGGAATATCGAAGTTCTTGTACTGCACGTGGTGGGCAGGCGCTTCGATCTGGATATAACCACCGGCGCGGAACGGCACGCTCTCGCCATCGGGGATCTGCAGCTTGAGCTCCTTGATGAAGGTGGCCTTGTTGTCATTGGAGATGACGGTACAGTCCCACTTCTTCACGCCGAAGATCTCTTCCGGCAGCTCGATGTCCATGTCGGAACGCACGGTGACCTGGCAGGCCAGACGCTCGCCATGACGGGCTTCGCCCTTGCTGATGTGATCCAGCTCGGTCGGCAGGATGTCGCCGCCGCCGGATTTCACACGCACCTTGCACTGACCACAGGAGCCACCGCCGCCACAGGCGGAGGAGACGAAGATACCACTGCCGGCGAGCACGCCAAGCAGCTTGCCACCCGCCGGGCTGGTCACAGCCTTGGCCGGGTCGCCGTTGATGCTGATTGTCACGTCACCGGCGGTCACCAGCTTGGACTTGGCGAACAGAATGACTGCCACCAAGGCCAGCAGGATCACGGTGAACATGACCACACCCAGAATAATTTCCATCTATATTTCCTTTCCGATTACAGGGAAATACCAGAGAAGGACATGAAGCCCAGCGCCATCAGACCCGCGGTGATGAAGGTGATGCCGAGGCCGCGCAGGCCTTCCGGAACATCGGAATATTTCATCTTCTCGCGGATCCCTGCCATCGCGACGATGGCCAGCATCCAGCCTGCACCCGAACCCACGCCATAGACCACGGACTCAACGAAGTTGTAGTCACGCTGCACCATGAAGGAGACGCCACCGAAGATGGCGCAGTTCACGGTGATGAGCGGCAGGAAGATACCGAGGGCGTTGTAGAGGGCCGGGAAGTACTTGTCCAGCGCCATCTCCAGGATCTGTACCAGGGCCGCGATCACCCCGATGAAGGTGATGAAGCTCAGGAAGCTCAGATCCAGACCGGATACCAGGGCACCGTCTTTGAGCACGTAGTTGTAGATCAGGTTGTTGGCCGGGACGGCCACGGTCTGAACCACGATAACGGCAATCCCCAGCCCCATGGCGGTCTTGACCTTCTTGGACACCGCCAGGAAGGTACACATCCCCAGGAAGAAGGAGAGCGCCAGGTTCTCGATGAAGATCGAGCGAATCAACAGACTGATATAGTGTTCCATACCTTAATCCTTCGCCTCCACCTGCTTGGGATCCTTGGTGCGCACGCCCCAGATGATCAGACCAATGATGAAGAACGCACTCGGCGGCAGCAGCAGCAGGCCGTTGGGCACATACCAGCCACCATTGTTCACCAGCGGCAGCAGTTCGATGCCGAACCAGGTGCCGGAACCCAGGATCTCGCGCACGGTGGCCACGGTCAGCAGCACGGCGCCATAACCCAGACCGTTGCCGATACCGTCCAGGAAGGAGGGCAGCGGGGCACTCTTCATGGCGTAGGCTTCGGCACGACCCATCACGATACAGTTGGTGATGATGAGGCCGACGAACACCGACAGTTGCTTGGAGATGTCATAGGCATAGGCCTTGAGCACCTGGTCAACCACGATAACCAGCGAGGCAATCACCGCCATCTGGGCGATGATCCGCACGCTGTTCGGGATCTGGTTGCGGATCAGGGAGATGAACAGGTTGGAGAAGGCGGTGACCGCGGTAACGGCCAGCGTCATCACGAACGCCGTCTTCATCTGGCTGGTAACGGCCAGCGCGGAACAGACACCCAGCACCTGCAGTGCGATGGGGTTGTTGCCGAGCACAGGCGTCAACAGCAACTTTTTCATTTCGCTCTTGTCAGCCATTGTTGATTTCTCCTGCACGTACCTTGGCCAGGAAGGGACCGAAGCCCTTGGGGCCCATCCAGAAGTCGAAGGTGTGCTGTACACCATTACCGGTCAGGGTTGCACCAGACAGGCCGTCGATTTCATGCTCGGAACCAGCCGGAGCATGGCCCTTGATCACCCGCAGCGCAGGCTGACCGTTCTGGTCGAACAGCTTCTTGCCGACGAACAGCTCGCGCCAGGCCGGGTTCTCGATCTCGCCACCCAGACCCGGGGTTTCACCGTGGTCATAGTAGGTGATGCCCTTGATGGTCTGACCGTCGGCCGCGACCGCTACGAAGGCATACATGGTGGACCACAGACCCTGGCCGTAGATCGGCAGGATGATGTTGTCCACCTTGCCTTCGGCATCTTTCGCGAAGAACACGGGAACCAGCTTGGAGATCTGACGCAGGCCGGCCTTGTCGTCGGCCGGGGCCAGACGGATGCTCTTGGCCGGGTCCTTGGCGGCAACCTTGGTGTCGAAGTTGTCGGCATCGCCGTCAACGAACTCACCAGTGGTCAGATCCACCAGACGCGCTTCAATCTTGTCGCCATAGAGCTGGGCCAGGTCACGCTTGGCCACGGCGCTGATGTCGACGCCGGCGACGGACAGGATGTTGCTTTGCTTGTCCAGCGCCTTGTTTTCCAGCTGGGCCGGACGCAGACCCACGGCGGCCACGGAGACCACGATGGAGCAGACCAGACACAGACCGGTCACTACGGCGAGAGTGCCGGTAGTAGAGTCTTTATTAAACGCCACGTGCGATCCTCCGCTTGATGTTCGCCTGTGCCACGAAATGGTCAAACAAGGGGGCAAACAGGTTGGCGAACAGAATGGCCAGCATCATGCCTTCCGGGAATGCAGGGTTCACTACCCGGATCAGCACCACCATCACGCCGATCAGGGCGCCATACCACCACTTGCCCTTGTTGGTGAAGGCAGCGGAAACGGGGTCGGTCGCCATGAAGGCCATGCCGAACGCGAAGCCACCCAACACCAGGTGCCAGTGCCACGGCATGCTGAACATGGGGTTGGTATCGGAACCGATGACGTTGAACAGCAGGGAGGTCGCGACCATGCCGACCATGACGCCGGCGATGATGCGCCAGGAGGCGATGCGCATGTAGACGATCATGGCTGCGCCGATGAGGATCATCAGGGTGGAAACTTCACCGATGGAACCGGGCAGGTTGCCAAGGAAGGCATCCATCCAGCTGATGGCTTCACCGGTGGCACCGTTGATCAGCGCCATCTGGCCGCCCTGGGCCCACTGGCTCAGTGCGGTTGCGCCGGAGAAGCCGTCAACGGCAACCCAGACCGCATCACCGGAGATTTGACCCGGGTAGGCGAAGAACAGGAAGGCACGACCCGCCAACGCCGGGTTCAGGAAGTTTTTGCCGGTACCACCGAACACTTCCTTGGCCAGCACCACACCGAAGGTGATACCCAGGGCAGCTTGCCACAGGGGCAGCTCGGGCGGCACGATCAGGGCGAACAGGATGGAGGTCACGAAGAAGCCTTCGTTGATCTCGTGCTTGCGCACCATGGCGAACAACACTTCCCAGAAACCACCGACGATGAAGACGGTGATGTAGATCGGGAAGAAGTGCGCCGCACCGATCAGCATCTTGCTGCCGATGCCGGCGACGGCCGGATCCAGCGAGGCACCGAACAGGGTGGCCAGGGCGTATTGCCAGGAATCGGCACCGGCCGCGCTGCCCATGTGGGCGATGGCGGCGATAGACTGGTTGCCGACGTTGTACATGCCCCAGAACATGGCCGGGAACACAGCCAGCCACACCATGATCATCATGCGCTTCAGATCGATCGCATCACGGACATGGGCGGCATTGCGGGTCACGGAACCCGGGGTATAAAACAGGGTGTACGCCGCTTCGAACAAGGCATAGTACTTTGCGTACTTGCCACCCGGCTCGAAGTGATGTTCCATATTTTCAAGAAGTTGCTTGAAACTCATCGCTTAACCTTCCAGTTCGATCTTGGTCAGGCACTCACGCAAGACGGGGCCGTACTCTGTCTTGCCGGGGCAGACGAAGGTACAGAGCGCCAAATCTTCCTCATCCAGCTCCAGGCAGCCGAGCGCCTGCGCGCTGTCGGTATCACCGGAGATCAGATCCCGCAGCAGCAGGGTCGGCAGGATGTCGAGCGGCATCACACGCTCATAGTTGCCGATAGGCACCATGGAGCGATCACTACCGTTGGTGGTGGTAGTGAAGTTGATGAGTTTGCCCTTCATCAGGTGAGAGAGGGTGGTACGGGTGATGGAGAACTTGTTGGCACTGGGTTTGACCCAGCCCATGAACTCTTTCTCACGGCCTTCGCCCAGCACGCTCACCTGGTTGTGGAAACGACCCAGGTAGTCATGAACCCCTTCGGCCTTGGCACCGCTCAGCAGGGAACCGGAGATGATGCGGTTTTCGTCCGCACGCAGCTCGTTGTTGGTCAGCTGGCTGAGGCTGGCACCCAGACGGGTACGCAGCAGACGCGGCTTGATGACGTTCGGGCCAGCCAGGGAGATCACCTTGTCGGTGAAGATCTGGCCGGTGGTGAACAGCTTGCCGTAAGCGATCACGTCCTGATAGTTGATGTGCCACTGCACCTTGTTGGCACCGACCGGATCCAGGAAGTGGATGTGGGTGCCCGGCAGACCGGCGGGATGCGGACCGACGAACACGGCTTCCTTGACCTGGGCCAGGGAGGAGTGCGGCAGGCTGGCTTCGCCCTTGCAGACGTGGACGGTACCATCGGTCAGGCGGGTCAGCACGGCCAGACCGTCGAGGAAGGCCTGGGCCTGTTCCTTGATGATCAGCTCCGCACTGGCGGCCAGCGGGTTGGTGTCCATGGCGGTGACGAAGATGGCGCGCGGGGTGGAACCCACGGCCGGCACCTTGCTGAACGGGCGGGTACGCAGCGCGGTCCATTGGCCTGATGCGACCAGGATCTCCTGCACCTTGCTACGCTCGAGCTGTGCCAGCTCGGCGGAGGCAAAATGCTCAAAGGTCACCTGCTCGTCGGACCCATCGATGTCGATGACGACGGACTGGAGAACACGCTTGGCACCACGGTTGATCTCAGAAACCACACCGGTGGCAGGGGCCGTGAATTTAACGCCGGGATTCTTCTTATCTTCGAAGAGCTCCTGACCTTTAATGACGCGATCACCTACTTTGACAAACATAGTAGGACGCATCCCCACGAACTCTTCGCCGAGTGTAGCAACACGGGTGATGGCCGGGCCATCGTAGATTACTTGCTCCGGAGCACCCAGCACGGGGATGTCCAGTCCTCTTTTAATTGTAATCATACTCACTTGCACTACCGTTAAGGGAAGACAGGTTGGTTAGCGCCGAGAAATACATCACGACGAGTTGTTGAATGAGCCCGTCAACATCGCGGAAAGCTGTCGAAGAAATAAACAAATCAGCAACATACAGGATCATTCAAAAGCGCCTGAGTTTACCACCTTAGGCGAGTTAGCCGCCACGCCAAATGGGGAAAATCCCCGCCCTATCACAAAATTAACCTTCACTGAATATTTCGCGCACGTCCTTGCAAACCGTGGTTTTAAAGGACTTTTCGCAAAACTAACCATATAGAGGTATTTTTCAGACGCAAGGAAAAGGATTAGAAAAAATAATGCTACCCCCCTCATCCCTGGCGGCACACCATTCGTGATAGCGCTGTTAATGGCCCGAGGAAGGCGCCATCAGAAGGTACAACGGCTCACGCAAAGGGGGATTTGCTGACGCAACCCGGCGTCTTTGGCGCCTGCTCCCGGACCTGCCACTCGGATTCGGTATAGGTATGCAGCGCCAATGCATGAATGGCTCCCGCCAACTCGTCGGCCAGCACCCCGTTCACCTGACGATGGCGCCCCAGCAAACGCTGTCCCTCAAACGCCTGGCTCACCACGACTACCTTGAAGTGGCTTTCGGAGCCCGGTGCCACCCTGTGCATGTAGCTTTCATTGATCACTTCCAGGTGGCTCGGGGAGAGCGCGGCGGCCAGCTTGGCCTCTATCTGTTGTTGCATGCTCACGGTAAGGACTCCTCGTTGAATATCCGGCCATTGTAGCCAGGGTTGTGCACCCGATGCATCAGGTACGAAGGATCCGCTCGCTCTCGCCGTACCGGACTGGTGAATTTCTCCGCCGCCGCTAGAATAGCGCCACTTTCACCGCTGCCTGGCAACACGGGGCAGACGGTCGCCATTCATCAATCACACGTTGGACTCTTGCCTATGCAAACCCTGCTCGACACGGCCCACTGCCGCCTGACCCTGTATCGTTACCCGCGGCAGAGCCAGGATCCCCTGCAGGCCTGGGATGCGGCGGACGAGTATCTGATAAGCCACCTTGCCGAATCGCAGCAGGCACCTGACGGCCCCGTCATCATCATGAACGACGGCTTCGGCGCCCTGGCCGGCTATCTGCATGCCCACGCCCCCGTCTGCGTGACCGACTCCCACATCAGCGAGCGGGCCACCCTGGCCAATCTGGCGGAAAACGGGCTGGATCCCCACGCCATCACCCTGCAGGATGCCCTGGCCCCCCTGCCCGATGCCCCCGCCCTGGTGGTGATCAAGGTCTCCAAGTATCAGGCGCTGCTGGAGCAGCAACTGCTTGCCCTGCGCGGGGTCGTCACCCCTGCGACCCGCATCATTGCTGCCGGCAAGGCCAAGGACATCCACACCTCCACCCTCAAGCTGTTCGAGAAGTATCTGGGGGAGACCCGCACCTCGCTCGCCTGGAAGAAGGCGCGCCTCATTCATTGCACCCCGGCCGCCGAGCGCCCGTTCCTGACCAGTCCCTTCCCGACCGTCTGGCCGCTGGAAGGCACCGACATGCTCATCCACAACCATGCCAACGTGTTCTCGCGCACGAGCCTGGATATCGGCGCCCGCTTCATGCTGGACAACCTGCCCATCCACAGTGCCCGCAGGGTGATCGATCTGGGATGTGGCAACGGCGTGCTCGGGCTCTCCCTGCTGGCACGAGACAGCGAGGTGGAGGTGACCTTCATCGACGAATCCCGGATGGCGGTAGCGTCCGCACGGCTCAACGTCGAGCACAACCTGCCCGATGCCCTGCCCCGTGCCCACTTCATGGTCAACAACTGTCTCGATGACGTTCCCGTCGGGGCAGCGGACAGGATCCTCTGCAATCCCCCCTTCCATCAGCTGCAGGCGATCACCGATCACATCGCCTGGCAGATGTTCAGCGATGCCCACCGGGTGTTGCCTCAGGGGGGCGAACTCTGGATAGTAGGCAACCGTCATCTGGACTATCACAACAAACTCAAGCGCCTGTTTGGCAACGCACAAGTCGTTGCGTCGAACAGCAAATTCGTTATTTTGAAAGCCATCAAACGCTAAAGATAAAGCTAAAGGAAACCCATGATGAAAAAGTCACTCTTGCTGCTGGCCGCTCTGGTATTGGGCGGTTGTGCTACTCACTGGCCCGAGAGCGCCCTGCTCAACCCGCAAGTCATCCCCTCCAACCAGCAGTACTACTCCGGCAACCGCATCACCATGGAAGGGGTGGACAAGCGTGAAGCCGCCTATGTCTTCTCCATCAAGAAGAAAGAGAAGGCCCCTGTGCTGGTGAACAGCAGTCAGCCTCTCAACAGCCTGCTGGCTGAAAAACTGGCGGAAGGGCTGCGCAGCCAGGGCCTGGAAGTGGGCAACAGCGGCACCACCAACCTGACGCTGGCCATCTCCACTGCCGCCGTCACCGTGGAAGAGAAGACCTTCACCTATGTCACCAAGTCCCGCGTCAGCCTGCAGGTGATTGCCGACTTCCAGGGCAGCAAGCTGACCAAGCAGTTCAACATGTCCTCCAGCAAAGAGAGCCCGGGCGAGCCGAGCATGGCCGATCTGGAATCCACCCTGAACCAGCAACTGGGCAGCGTGCTGCAGCAGATCATGGCCGACGAGGCGCTGCGCGGTTATCTCAAGGGCCAGCCGAGCTGAGCGAGGACATATAAATGAAGAAACTCTGGTTACTGGTCACCCTGATCGCCCCCCTGGCTTTTGCCGGTCAAAAAGTCCAGATGGAGACCAACCATGGCACCATCGTCGTGGAGCTGGCCCCCAAACAGGCACCCCAGACCGTGAAGAACTTCCTGCGCTACGTGGCAGACGGCAGCTATGACGGCAGCCTGTTCCACCGGGTGATCCAGAACTTCGTGGTGCAGGGTGGGGGCTACAACCAGCAGTTCCAGCCCCTGCCGACCTTCGATCCCGTGATCAACGAGTCCAGAGGCGGCCTGCCCAACAAGCGCGGTACCATCGCCATGGCCCGCACCCAGGCGGTCGACAGCGCCACTCGCCAGTTCTATTTCAATCTGGTGGACAACGACAACCTCAACGCCAATGCCGGCGCCGGTTACACCGTGTTCGGCCAGGTCGTGAAGGGGATGGAGGTGCTGGACAAACTGGCCCAGGTCCAGACCGGCTACAGCTCCATCCTGCGTGCCAACGACGTCCCCACCAGCCCCATCATCCTGAAGAAAGTGGTGCTGCTGGCGGACAAATAACGCGGCCCGGATCACATTCCACCGCGTCCCTGAACGGGTCACCGGTCTCTTTTTCTATACTCTGCTCCCCGATGTGTGCCACGCATCGGGGAGCAGAACCAGAAGGAGGAGCCGGTGACCTGTCATGATTACATAACCCAACACGCCGGCCCGCTGGCCCAGGCGGTTCGCCATTTTCTGGCACGCAAAATGCCCTATCAGCAGCTGGAAGACTTGAGCTGGCAGCTCCTCTCCCATTGGCAGGCGCTCTGCGTGATCCCCATGGACAAAACCCCCGCCAACGCACAGGAAGGAGTGTTCTGGCATCTGCTTCACAGCCTGCACCTGTGGGATGAGCAGCACCTCCTCTGTGATGACGCGCTGCGTCTGCAACTCATGGCCTGCGCCAATTTTCTCGCCGACGAGGGCCCCTGCCCGCACCACTGCATCGGCTCGCGCCCCTGAAACCTGCCGCCCGCCACTCGGCTTGCCTTGGCTACGCCTGCCGAACCTGACAAAATGGCCCCCTTTTCCCAGAGGAGTCAGGCTGTTGAACAATCTCCGCCCGCCCAGCCACACACCGGGCCGCGCCACCCGCTGGCGAGATGCCCTCGCCGTCTATCTGGAAGCGCGGGTACTCATCCTGTTCGCCATGGGATTCTCCTCCGGCCTGCCCTTGCTGCTGGTCTTTGGCACCCTCTCGTTCTGGCTGCGCGAGGCGGATGTCAGCCTGACCGACATCGGCTACATGAGCTGGGTAGCGCTGGCCTACGGTTTCAAGTGGCTATGGTCGCCCCTGGTGGATCGGCTGCCCCTGCCCCTGCTGTCACGGCTGCTTGGGCGACGACGCAGCTGGATGCTGTTCTCCCAGGTGCTGATCGCCCTCTCCCTGGTGGGGATGGCCTATTGCGATCCCAAGACCCAGCTCGCCCAGCTGGCCCTCTTCGCCCTGCTGGTGGCCTTCTCCTCTGCCACCCAGGACATCGTCATCGACGCCTATCGCATCGAATCCGCTCCCGAGCGGCTGCAGGCGGCCATGGCCGCGTCCTATATGACGGGGTATCGACTCGCCATGATCATGGCGGGAGCGGGGGCGCTTGCGCTGGCGGCCTGGCTCGGCAGCAACAGCGGCTATGACTATCGCGGCTGGCAGCTCACCTATCTGCTGATGGGAGGGCTGATGTCTCTTGGCATCCTCACCACCCTGATGAGTCACGAGCCGCAGATCGATCTCAAGAGTCAGGACGAGCAGCAGATGGCGCGCAAGGCCACCCTGCTGGCACGGGGTTGGTCACCCACGTTGGCCGGGCTGGGGGCCTGGACCTACGAGGCCATCTGGTGTCCCTTCGCCGACTTCTTCCGCCGCTATGGCTCCTCGGCCCTGCTGATCCTGGGGCTTATCGCCTGCTATCGCATCTCGGACGTGGTGATGGGGGTGATGTCCAACAGCTTCTATGTGGATCTGCAGTTCAGCAAGACGGAAGTGGCCACCATCACCAAGGTCTATGGCGTCATCATGACGCTGGTGGGAGCCGCGCTCGGGGGCGTGCTGGTGATGCGCTTTGGCACCCTGCGCATCCTGTTCCTCGGCGCCGTGCTGACCGCCAGCACCAACCTGCTGTTCGCTCTCCTCAACGAAGTGGGCCACAACCTGGAGCTGCTGACTCTGATCATCTCGCTGGACAACCTCAGCGCCGGCATCGCCACGGCTGCGTTTGTAACCTATCTATCGAGCCTCACCAACGTCGCCTTCTCCGCCACCCAGTACGCCCTGTTCAGCTCCATCATGCTATTGCTGCCCAAGTTGCTGGCGGGGTTTTCCGGTCGCGTGGTGGAGCAGATCGGCTACAGCCACTTCTTCATCGGCACCAGTCTGCTCGGCATTCCGGTGATGATCCTGATCATCATGGTTGCCAAACGAGGCAGCACCTTGTCACCACAAACGCACAAATAGCAAGCGTTTGCGCATTTTAGGGGGTGATTAGATTCACAAATCCTGACAAAGTTCCCTGGTGCTTGTTTATCCGCTGAATTTATTTGGCTAGAATCCCTCCCGCTCCTTGTGGGCAGGCTACGGAAAACCTCAACTAACGCACAAGAGACCAATAAAATGGCCAAATTTACCAAGACTCTGATCGCTGCCGGTCTGCTGGCTGCCTCCGCCACTCCGGCCATCGCTGCCGACTACAGCGGCGACATCCACAAGAACGACTACAAGTGGTTCCAGTTCAACGTGATGCACACCATCGACCAGCTGCCCTACGCTGAGTCCGAAGGTGGTTACAACGATACCTACTTCGAAATGGAGTTTGGTGGCCGTTCCGGTATCTTCGATCTGTACGGTTACGTCGACGTATTCGACATCTTCCAGAACCGTCACGACGACAAGCACAACCAGGACAACCTGTTCATCAAATTTGCACCGCGCATCTCCATCGATGCCATGACCGGCAAAGATCTCTCCTTCGGCCCGGTGCAGGAAGTCTACATCGCCAACCTGATCAACGTCGGTGGTCCGGATGGTCTGTTTGAAGCCATGACCGGTCTGGGTGCAGACGTCATGGTGCCCTGGTTCGGCAAAATGGGCATGAACCTGTATGCCCGTCACGTCAATGAAGGCGGTGGCGAGCAGGGCTGGAACGGCTATCAGTTCTCCATGAACTGGTTCAAGCCTTTCTACACCTTCTCCAACGGCAGCTTCGTAGCCTATCAGGGTTACCTGGATCACCTGTTTGATGCCAAGGACACTTCCACCGACGGTACCGCCATGTTCAACGGCCTGTACTGGCACTCCGACCGCTACGCCGTCGGTTACGGTCTGAAGTACTTCAACGACATCTACGGCATCCAGAACGGTTCCTACGGTCTGAAGACCACTGGTTTCGGCCACTACTTCTCCGTGACCTACAAGTTCTAATCGAACTCGTCACACGGACACAAAAAAACCGGAGCAGCTGCTCCGGTTTTTTTATGCCCTCATGCTGGCAGTGGGGGGAGAGCCGCGCCCTCCCCGTTCGCCATCAATCGCGGAAGTTCTGGAACTGCATCGGCTGGCCCAGTTCGGCGCCACGCACCAGAGCCATGGTCTCTTGCAGATCGTCGCGCTTCTTGCCGGTGACCCGCACCTCGTCGCCCTGGATGGCGGCCTGCACCTTGATCTTGGAATCCTTGATGAGCTTCACCAGCTTCTTGGCCACTTCCTTGTCGATCCCCTGCTTGAACTTCACGGTCAGGTGGAAACGCTTGCCGGAGTGGACGCTGTCACCCACGTCCATGGAACTGTTCTCGATCTGGCGCTTGAGCAGGGCGCCGCGCAGGATCTCGACCATCTGCTTGAGCTGGAAATCGGCGTCGGCTTCCAGCTTTACTTCTTCCTTGTTCAATTCGAAGCTGGCTTCCACACCACGAAAATCGAAACGGGTCGCCAGTTCACGGTTGGCGTTATCAACGGCGTTCAACACCTCGTTCATTTTGACTTCAGAGACAATATCGAATGACGGCATAGCCGGGCTCCTCATGCTGTACTTCAGGTTGTGCTGACAGGTGGGCAAATCTACCAGAAAACGGGCAAATTTGCTGATTTCGATGGGATTGCTCTGCTAGAATCCCCTGCGCACAGGAATGGTGAGACCCGTTAGAACCCGTCCAGGAGCGGTCGCGAGAGGTCCGACACTCGGTGAAGTGCAGCCCAGGAACCCGTATGGTCATGCATACATGAGGCTCCCTGGCTGCGCATGAGCCTTGAGTACGACCCGACAGCCAGCTCATGCACCGGTTCCAGGTATTCACCAAGCGACATCTTCCCTTATCCCGGGTTGGCGGTTGACAGGATGGCAGCCCTTCCCATGATCGAGCCTCTTCATGCCAAGCGGATTACGCGACAACAACCTGAAAACACGCCGTCACCCTGTCTCTCCCGAGTGGACCTTGCTGGGCTGCGGCGCCCTGGGCGGCGTCTTCGCCTCCCTGTTGACCCAAAGCGGCCAAGCAACCCGCCTCCTGCTGCGCGAGCGCCATCGTGCCACCTTGCACCCCGGCGTCGACTTTACCTCCCTTGAGGGGCATACCCAGCTCCTGGCCATCGAACGCGCCTTCATCGACAAGCCGGGCAGCATCAAACGCCTGCTGGTCATGACCAAGGCGGGGCAGGTGATATCGGCCCTCACTCCCCTGGTCGGGCAACTGGCGGCAGGGGTGCCCATCGTGCTGCTGCACAACGGCATGGGGATCGCCGATCAGGTGGTCGCACTCTTCCCAGACAACCCCGTGATCGCCGGCGTCACCAGCCATGGCGCCATGCAGAGCGGCCACTTCGTGTTCCGCCACACCGGCAAGGGGGAGACCTGGCTGGGCCCTGTCAACGAAGCGGCCCGTGCCCATGCCCACCTCGCCGACGAGCTGGCCAGCGCCCTAGGTCAGGCCGGCTGGGATGAGCAGATCCTGACACGCCAGTGGCAGAAACTCGCCGTCAACTGCGCCATCAATCCCCTCACCGCGCTCTACAAGCTCAAGAACGGCGAATTGGCCGGTCCGCGTTTTGCCGATGCCCTGCAGCAAATCTGCGTGGAAGTGGCTGACGTCATGCGGGCCGAAGGTCAGCCTACCGGCAGCGAAGAGCTGTTGCGCCGTGTCATGATGGTGGTGGAGCTCACCGCCGACAATTACTCTTCCATGTATCAGGACATGGAACAGGGCCGCGAGACCGAGATCGAAGCCATCACCGGCTTCCTGCTGAACAAGGCCGCCCTTCACGGTATCGCGGTGCCGGTCAATCAGGGCCTCTATCAGGCCGTCAAAGAGAAGCGCTGAGCAGAGCAGCTGGCAAGCAAGGAGTGCTAGATGAGCGTACTGGTATTGGTGGCCCCCGGGTCGGAAGAGATAGAGACGGTTGCCATCGTCGATACCCTGGTTCGGGGTGGCATCGATGTGGTGCTGGCCTCCTGCTGCCCCACTGGAGCGCGCCAGATCCGCGCCTCTCGCGGGGTGCAACTGGTGGCGGATTGCCATCTCGACGAGCTGACTACCCGTGACTTCGATGCCATGGTCGTACCGGGCGGTCTGCCCGGCAGCGAAGTGATCCGCGACACTCCCCTCGCCATCGACCTGCTACGGGAGCAGGCAGGCCTCGGCCGCTGGCGCGCCGCCATCTGTGCCGCACCCGCCGTGGTACTGCACCATCACGGCTTGCTGGGGGATGCGAGCATCACCTGCCACCCGGGCTTTCAGGCCCTTCTGCCCGCGACACAATTGAGCACGGCAAGGGTAGTGACCGATGAAGCCCATCGCCTGATCACCAGCCAGGGCCCGGGTACCGCCATCGAGTTCGCTCTCGAGATAATACGGGTACTGCGAGGTGACGAGGCCGCCCGTACGGTGGCCGGTCCCATGGTGTTGCCCCCCTCGCTATCGCCATAACCACATCGGGCACTCCGATGAAAGCGACAGAGCCCCCTTGCCAGTGGCAAGGGGGCTCTGTTTTGGAGGCTCAGACGGCATGGAGCTGGTCCTCACGTGACAGGTAGACTATAAAAGTCAGGTCATTGGATGACCTTTAATATGCTTTATTTCGGCACATCGAATCTGCCCTTTTATCAGTTCAACAATTTTTTCAAAATCTTCAGATTTACAATATAAATTATCGCTATATGAAATTTTAAATGGCGTTGATTCAAACCTTAATGCTTTCTTTTTATTGGAGATGATTAACGTATAGTCCCAATCTTTTTTAAACATGGTTTCATGCTCTGTTACTTCACTTTTAAAGTCAGTGAAAAATATCGCAAGGAGTGCCATCCCACCAGCCCCCACCAGAGAAAATGGTCCCAATACAGCCACTGCAAATACACAGACCACCACGCCAAGCCAAGCCAAACCAAACCACGGACTATCGTATAAGCTACTTCTGGAATAACATCCTGATAAGTGACAATAACGCCTTCTGTTGTAAGACGGTAATGATAGTTTTTATCTGCCATCACTAAATAACGAAAATAAGGGATCATTGCTATAGCAACACCGAATGCTAGATAAGCAAACCCCCAATCAACATCACCTGTAAGTAATACACAACCTACAGCAAATAACGTCATAACTGCAGTGACTAGAAAAATAATAAGCCAAGCAAATGGTGTAGAAACCCGAATATTCCACTCCTGAAGAATTGGGGCCTCACGCACTTTTTTTTGATTGGCATCGAGAATACGTTGTTGCTCTTCCTGTGGTAATAGACGAAAAGGAATCTCCTGCTCATTCACATCAACTTCCTCGTTTGACTTATCCATTATTTATTCCCTTGCTTGCCGACCACCAACGCGGGCATTGTACCCAGATCGCCGCTGCAGCTATTCAATGTCACAGGGCCGCCACTACTACTGTTGCCCTTGAAAATAAACTCCCGCTGAACCATGCCCCCGAGATACCCCAGTTCCAGTTTGATGGCCGAATTGGTATCCACTCCCAGCGGCAGGGAATAGA
>NZ_MKUI01000016.1:0-3194 GCF_001898585.1 Aeromonas sp. 62-46
GCCCTCTGCCTGATCCTGTTGTCAGGCTGCTCCAGCGCCCCGCCCTCACCGGCGCCGCAGATTATCAGGCTCACCTGTCCAGCCCCGGCGCCCTGCCAACTGCCGGCAGCCAGCCCGGTCAATAACGGTGATCTGATCGACCAACTGACCCAGACCGAGGCGGCATGGGCCACCTGCGCCGCCCAGGTCGACAGCCTTATCGCCTGCCAGCAACGCCACCAGTACAGGAGGGAAAATGGAAAAGCCAAAACAGATCCGTGAGGTGTTGCAGCAGTGCATCCCGCTGCTGCGCCAGAACCCGGATCACATGATGATATTCGTCGACAAGGGCAAGCTGGTTGCCACCGGCGCCGCCAGCCTGTCGTTTGAATACCAGTACGAACTGACCATCATCGTGGCCGACTTTGCCCAGAACGTGAACACCGTCATGGTGCCGCTGCTGGCATGGATCAGGCAGTACCAGCCAGAACTGATGATGAACAGCGACAAGCGCGAAAACGCCATGCGGTTCGAAGTCGAGATCCAGAACAACGAGACTTGCGACATCGAAATCAAGCTGCCACTGACCGAGCGGGTCAAGGTTTGGAAGGATGAGCAGGGCCTGCATTACGAACACCTGCCCGAACCGCCAGAAGACCCCTACGACGGCATCACCTGGGAACTGTTCATCAACGGGGAGTATCAGCCGTGGCAGCCGACATCGACCGTCTGAACGACTTCGCCGCCAGGGTAGAGTTGATCCGGGCCAACCTGTCGCAACGGGAGCTGGCCAAGTTTGCTGACCAGATGGCCAAAGAGATGCGCGAAAGCAACGCCAAGCGCATCAAAGACAACGTCACCCCAGAAGGGGGCAAGATGGACCCGCGCAAGCCGCAGCGCGGCAACCGCGAGATAAAGTTCATCTACACCACCAGTGACAAAGAAGTGCGCCACCTGAAAAGCTGGCGCGGCACTCGCAGCTACATCATCGGCTTCGATATCATGCGGGGCGGCATCCGGACCTTCAAACGATCACGCATCAAGCGCTTCATCAAGGTCGATGCCAGCAAGGGCGACACCGTCAACAAAAGTCGGCTCAAGCGCAAGATGTTCTCCCGCCTCATCAAGTCGACATGGCTCAAGGCCAAGGGCTATAGCGACAGGGCCGAGGTCACATTCGCCAGCACTGCCGAGAAAATCGCCCATATCCACCACTACGGTCTGAAAGACAAAGGCAGCAAGGGCCAAGACATTCGGTACCCGGAACGGCGGTTACTGGGCATGGATGACAAAGACATCGACAAGGTCGAAGACCTGCTGCTGGCTAAGTTAAAAAACAATTTTTAGCCATAGCAATAATTAAATGCAGAGACAAATGTTCGTTATCAGACCACTCTTGAATACAGATAAATAAGGCTATAGGTTAGTGTTGCCCGGGAAGTCGGAACATAACTCAACCTATTGATTTATTTATGGAGTACATATGAAAGACAATGAAGACATACCTAGTGGAAATGGTATTTTTATAGGAAAAAATGCAAGAGGTGTACTGATTACTGGCGGCATATCATATGGCAACGCACGTTCTGGAGTTTATGTTGAAGAAGGTGCTGATGTGAAAATCATTGGAATGACAACAGCTAAAAATGGGCTGGACGGAATAACCATAGCAAAGGAAGGTGTTGCCCCACTATCAGAAATCCTAGATAAAATAAATGAAAACATTGACAGTCTCAAACTTCAAATTAATTTGAAGGATGAGTTAATCGCCGAGATAAACACTATTAAAGCACAGCTGTCATCACCAAAGCCCAAAAACACCATAGTTCAGGAGTCACTAAAAACAGTTAAGGCTATTTTGGAGGGTGTTGCAGCCTCTGGTATTTATGACAGCATAAAATACGGCATTTCTGCATATATAACCACTTAATAAGTAAGTGCCAAACATTTCATGAATAAGTTGTACAGATCTAGTTATCACCTGACACCGGCCTCAAACCGGTGTCTTGTTTACGCTACTTTAGTGCGCACTTCCTTCGGTATCAATTTCAGACCCTTTTTGAACATGCTGTAGGGAGTCTGTCCTTCCATCATCCTGCCTTGATGTGGCCGCTGGGTGTTGTAGTGATCCAGATAGCTGTCCAGGTCTGTCTGCATCTGCTCTACCGACTCATACCAGGTTGTCCTCCCCTTGATACGGAAGTGTTCATCCAGCAGGGTGCGATGTAGCCGCTCGATAAAGCCGTTGCTCTGCGGCCTGCGTACCTTGGTGGTCCGGTGCTCAATCCCCTCCAGTTGCAGGAACAGCTCGTAGGGATGATGGTCAGGGCGGCCGCAGAACTCGCGCCCGTTGTCCGACAGGATGGTATAGACCCGCGCCTCATGGGCTTCGAAGAACGGCAATACCGTTTCATTGAGCACATGAACCGAGGTCACCGGCAGCTTGCTGGTGTAGAGCCGTCCCCAGGCGTGGCGGCTGTAGCAGTCCAGTACGGTTTGCAGATACACCTTGCCCACCCCCTTGAGTGCGCCGACGAAGAAGGTGTCGACCGCCACCAGTTCCCCGGTGTAGTGAACCTCAATTTGGCGTTCGCGAAACTCGGGGCTGAAGCGCTCGAGCAGGCGGATCTGCTCGTCATTGAGCTCAATCGTCTGTTCCCTGTGGGTTTTCTCGAGGCGCAACAAGCGGTCATGCTTGGAGAGCAAGTCGTGACGTTGCCACACGCCACGCACACCGCCCGCACTGACGTTGATGCCTTGCAGAGCCAGTTCTTGCGCGACCCGCAGCGGGCCATGGGTTGGTCTGGTGAGAGAGTAATCGAGGATAGCCTGTTCAATCTCGGGAGCGACCCGGTTGGGATGCGCCCCTTTACAGCCGGGTAGTTTGTCGAGCAAGCCCTCGGCGCCATAGGTCTGATAGTTACGGCGAATTTCGTAGAACTGCTGACGGCTGTAGCCGATGAGCTTGCAGGCTTTGCTGACGTTATTGAGCTCTTTGGCGAGCTCTAGCAGACTGAGTTTACGACGTGCTACTTTCTCGTTGGTGGTCATACGGTGACTCCGGATAACACGGTAGGGGTACCGTTTTGTTATCCGGTTTGAAGCCGTATGACCACTCCCTTTTGTGGGCAACTGTCAGGTGAATACCATCTCCATACAAATAAGTAGATTTATGCAGTAGCCACCACCGCCAGTGTGCCAGCGCCGTACACACT